>JAGLQT010000064.1 GCA_023136715.1 Gammaproteobacteria bacterium
GACCACAGGTCGGGAAACACAGCTTGGGAAAGTATTTATAAAGTTGAGATACACGACCACCTATAGAGGCGCGTTTCTCAATAACGATAACCTGTTTGCCAACTTCAGCAGCCTCAATCGCAGCAGTCATGCCGCTGATGCCTCCGCCAACAACCAGGATGGTCTGGTTAGTTGCAACTATTTCCGACATCTTATTCCTCCAAAGGATCATGTGTCAGTATCAAAAAAGCCATTTAAATCAATAAGATAAAATAACTAAAGAATTCTTTCAAAATATCAGGACATTAGGCCTGATATAAGGAGTGCATATCTTACCCGTTTCAGTTTAATTTCTCTATATACTGCGCAATTGTTGAGACAGTAATATTCTATAAGCGGATAGAATTTACTTATAGAAAAAGCAAAATAATAATAAAACAACTCAAAACACATCAAAATTTACGATTAGAGCCATGAACAACCCCGAAAACTGTCCCTGTGGATCAGAAAAAAGCTTCGTCCAATGCTGCGGTATATACCTGAATGGCGAGGCTAAAGCTGAAACTGCGGAACAACTAATGCACTCACGCTACAGCGCCTACGCAAAAGAGAATGAATCTTATTTAAAAAACACATGGCATCCAGATACTCAACCTGAAACTATTGAATTTGAACCCGACATAAAATGGATAAGACTGCGCATCAAAAACACGGAAAAAGGTGGCGCGGATGATGAGCAGGGAACGGTTGAATTTATCGCCACTTACAAAAAAAATGGCCGTGCATTTCAGCTACACGAAATTAGTCGGTTTGTTCGAAATAATGGGGCGTGGGTTTATCTGGATGGAGAAGACAACAACAATTAGAATACCGTCAGCCAATAACTACTGGCTAATAAGCCTCCTGCGCTTGTTCTCTAAACTTCCGTTTATTATTTTTCCTGTTTTTCTTCTGCTTCGGCTCCAGCAAACCTTCGTCCTCAAGCTGCTGCCTAACCAGCTTCTTAACTTCCCTAAATTCCTTGCGTTGCTCAGGCGACAGATTATTGTCCCGTTTACGCTGTTTTAATAACACCTCTTCTGCATACAATTCCATGTTGTCAATATAAACAGGTTCGACTTTGGGTTTTGCCTGAACCTGCGGCTTCACATGAACATATTCACCTTCCTCACCAACGGGTAACACTTCCATCGAAACCAGCCTTGCCATCTCACAGCCTGCACTCTTCTCATGCCGCAAGACTGTATTCACATCAGAAGTCAGATATTTAAGCGCCTGACTCAGACGCATACCCTCAACCGACTCAACCGAATGATCCGCGTTAACAGGAAAACTCAATTCAAAACCATACTGCCCCGCTAAAGCACTTAATGCCTGCTGCAAGGTATTCACCTGCTGCCCTAATTGCACAACAGGATCACAAGTATCACCCCGATCAGCATGTACCGAAGTAACAAAACAAAACAAAGGAAGTAGATATAAAAAAAACTTTTTCATAAAACTCAAAAGTTTAAGGTTCAATATGATCGTACAGTTCTTTGATATGGTCTTTGTACGCTTCCCACCGTGCCACTGATTTTTTATAAATCGGCTGACGCACCTGGGTAATACTTGCGGTACGAACAAGGCGGTCTGAATCATAAAATTTCAGGCAGCTTTCATCCCAGTCCAGACCAATGTAATCGATCAAGCGTTTTGATTCTTCTTCCTGATTCGCCACCAGGTCTTCATAATTCATTTCAATAAAACGATCCGGTATCACTTTATGCCAATGATCCATAATGCGCTGATACTGCTTAATACGTTCGCGCAAATGCTCTTCATCACAGGCCCAGCGAATCGCGCCAAACTGCGTTAGCCAGCAGGATAAAGCTACATCGCGCGCATCACGCTTAGCATGAATAATTTTTGCATTGGGAAACAAAGTTAATATCCAACCGACCAGGCTGTAGTTATCGGGCATTTTATCAACCACACGCAAAGCATCTGACTTATCTGCTTTATCCTTTAACTCCTGCAACTGCGCCAGATAACGTCGAGAAACACTGGCAATTTCGTCCTTGGTAATATTTTGAAGATTAGATAAATCTTCATCTTTATCATCCAGCCCCGTATTAGTGAATTTACTAAATGCCTGACCAGCAAAATTACGCTCACCAATACCCAACACTTTCGAATGTCTGGCAAGAATCTGCTCCGTTAAGGTTGTACCCGAACGAGGCATAGCAACAATAAATGTCGGGGTCTCATCTAGGTTACCCAGTTCTTTCACCTGCTCAAAATATTCAGGTGTATAAGTCTCAATTAATCGCGTGATATGCTCTTCGTATTGCTTTACATCATATTCCCAACCGCGTTTGGATTTATGCTGCCACTGGTATTCATTGCCTTTTTTCATGTGCTCAGCAGCTTTCTTCGCATCCTTCTGCGAATCATAATAATAAGCTAACGCGTTATGCAAGCCCCCCAGAGAACCTGCTCGCAGCTTTTCATTTTCCAATAGCTTTTCTATTGTTTTAACATAAGACAAATCGAGTTTGCCACGTTGCGACGTAGCAAGACCATTTAAAGCTGGAATGCATTTTGGACTTTGATCGAGCGCGGTATGGTATTCCTCTAGCGCTTTGTCCACGGCACCCGATGATGAAAGAATATGACCGATCCTGGCGTGTAAAGCAGTACGTTGTGGCTGTAATTTCTGCACCTTTCTTAAATATTCCAAAGCAGTTTCAGCATCGCCATCTTCCCAGACAGTATCCGCCATCGACATTAACACTTCGATATTATCCGGCTCTTTTTCCAGCAAAGGCGTCAATATTTCTGATGCCTGCAACAAATTTCCAGAATCACGAATAATATTAGCCAATCCACATTGTGCCTCAATATTCTCTTCATCGATGGTTAAGGCTTTATGGTACCAGCTCGAAGCTTCACCCTTATCACTGATTTCCAGCCAGACTTTACCAATGGCAACACACAGGTCTGTATTTTCAGAATCAACTTCAAAGGCATCGGCATAGACTTCCATTGCCTCTTCCAGCTCTTCTATTTGCACATAACAGTCACCGAGGTTTTTTCTGGCCTCAATATTTTTTGGCTCAAGCTCGATCACTTTTTTGCAATGCTCAATTGCCTTATCCATGTTCTGAATATGGCGCATTAACGGTGCCATATTATTGTGCGCACGTACTAGCGCATCATCCATTGCCAAAGCCTTGCTATAGAGCTTTATCGACTCTTTCCATTGCCTGTTCTCACGGGTTGCATCAGCTAGTGCACAAACATAGTCGGCATTATCCTTATGATTGGTTGAAAGATAACGGTACTGCTTCATCGCCTTCTCAGGCTGCTTGTTTTCGATATAGGCACTACCCAGGTTGTAGCGTGCCTGTTCATAATTGCGCTTTAACTCAACCGCTTTTTCCAGATATTTAATAGCATTATCCAGATCATCCGAGCGCAAATAAGCCACACCCAGGTTGGCGTTCATCACCGCATCGTCTGATCGCTGTTCAACAGCCTTTTTCAACCACTCTATCGCCTGCTCGTAATCTTCAGCCATCAGCAGCGACAGGCCAAATACATATTGCGTTTCACAATCCAGTGGCGCCTGATCAACAAGACTCTGCGCATGCAGTTTTGCATCGCTAACATTACCTGCATTCAGCAGACTCAATACCGTTGCTTTGGAGGCAGGATCAACCAGATTAATTTGCTGCGGCATTACTTATCATCCATCAAAAACATATTAAAAACTCTTAAATAAAAACAGCCGCCCCTGACGGGAACGGCTGTTCAATCTTAACAAAAAGGTACAAGCTTAAATGCTTATTTACCCTTCCTGAAACGTCTCAGCAGGGCAGTCAGGCCCAGCATTGCAAACAATCCAAAGCCTGTTGCACCGATACCTGAGAACGCCATCATCGTCATCAGAAGCAGGAGTAGACTCAGCAGGCTGAGCGTAGTTCACAATCTCAGCTTTCTCTTGTGTGCTTAAATCTACTAGCAAACCTGCTGCATCCGCAGCTTCCAGCGATGCAACATCAGCCGCAGCAGCTTCTGCTCCGGCATTGGTTTTGTGCTCCTCGATAAAGCTAAATCTTAATCTTTGTAGGCAAACACGCTATCTTCGTCATCTTCATGCTGCTCTTCCACCCATTTAAGTTTATCGTGCAAAGTAACGACTTCGCCGACGATAATGAGTGTAGGTGGTTTGATGTCTTTACTTTTTATTGTTTCGAGCAAGGTGTCCAGTGTGGCGGTATAAACGCGTTGCTGTGGTGTCGTGCCCTGCTCGACTAATGCAACCGGTGTTGAACTCGGCAAACCATGTGCAACCATTTCTTTACACAAGGTAGGCGCACCGTGCAGCCCCATGTAAAACACGACGGTTTGATTTGGATGTGCCAGTGCCTTCCAGTTCAGGTCTACCGAACCGTCTTTTAAATGACCGGTAACAAATACACAGGACTGTGCGTAATCACGATGTGTTAAAGGAATGCCGGCGTAAGAGGAACAACCACTGGCTGCGGTAATACCGGGAACGATTTGAAAAGCCACGCCTTCCTGCGCCAGCAGTTCAATTTCTTCACCACCACGACCAAAAATAAATGGATCACCACCTTTGAGACGCAGCACACGCTTACCCTCTTTGGCCAGGCGCACCAGCAACTGGTTAATATTTTCCTGTTGCATGGTGTGTTTGTCACGTTCTTTGCCGACATAAACAATCTCGGCATCGCGGCGTACCATATCCATAATCGCCGGTGAAACCAGTCGATCATAAACCACCACATCAGCCTGTTGCATTAAGCGCAGAGCACGGAAGGTTAAAAGGTCAGGATCACCGGGGCCAGCGCCAACGAGAAAAACTTCGCCGGGCAATTCGGGCTGCGCCGATTTTTCAGTAATAGCTTTATCCAGCAAGATTTTGGCTTCTTCTTCATGGCCGGTAAAAACCAGTTCAGCAATTCGACCTTCTAAAACACTTTCCCAGAAACTACGGCGCGACTCCACATTGGGGAAGGCAGCTTTGACTTTATCCCTGAAACTTTCTGCCAGTGCACCGAGCCGGCCATAAGCAGCAGGGATCATACCTTCCAGCTTGGTGCGAATTAAACGTGCCAGCACCGGTGAAGTACCACCGGTTGAAATAGCAATTTGTACGGGGGAGCGATCGACCATCGACGGCATAATAAAACTGCACAGTTGTGGATTATCGACCACATTCACCGGCAATTTTTTCTCGTGCGCCAGTGCTGACACCTGCTCATTAACATCACGCTGATTGGTCGCGGCGATAACGATAACGCAGTCAGCCATATCTTCGGCTGAAAAAGTTTTAGCTTTATGCTGAATTTGCCCAGCTGCTGCAAGCTCACTCAACTCGGAACATAATTCTGGCGAGACAACGGTAACAGCACCTTCAGCTTTTCTGAGCAGCGCCACTTTACGTGCAGCGATTGAACCGCCACCAACCACCAGACACGGTCGTTGCTTGATTTGAACAAATATGGGCAGGTAATTCATTAATCTCTCCGCGCGTGAGCGAATCTTATTTAAAGCTTATGCAGACTCGAGCAATTTTTTAAGTTCGCCCGACTGGTTAGCAGCAGAAAGATCATCAAAACCACCGACGTGATGATCACCGATAAAAATCTGTGGCACGGTACGACGACCGGTAACTTTCACCATGTATTCAAACTTGGATGGATCTTCATCAACTTTGATTAATTTATATTCCAGGTCTTTATTCTGAAGTAACCTTTCAGCTGCCACACAAAAGCCGCAAAACTTGCTTGAATAAATTGTAATCTCAGGTTGAGCCATATTAGTTACCAGTCAAATGTATTTTATTAAATAAGTATTTTATATCGATTAATTTATAAACGTTCAATCACAGCTTTCAATTTTTCGCGTACTTCGGTCGCAATGCCACCCAAAGCTTCGTTCTCAATCGCCATCATCGAGGCCATTGGATCAACTGCAGCAACTTCTACTTTGCCATCAGTCGTTTCCTGAACAATGACATTACAGGGCAACATGGTGCCGATTTTATCTTCGGCGGTAAGCGCCTTGTGTGCATAACCGGGGTTGCAGGCACCCAGGATAGTGTAACGCTGAAAATCCACATCCAGCTTTTTCTTTAATGTGCCGCTGACATCAATCGTGGTCAGCACGCCAAAACCTTCGTCCCCTAGCAAGCTAGTGACACGTTCAATCGCATCTTCAAAGGAATCATCAATAATTTTTGAGAAATAGTAAGACATAAGCACCCCCGTATAATCTGGAGACGGATTATAACCTTTTGCTAATAAAGAAGAAATCTGCTTTTTTCGCGCTTATAGGCCAAACAGCCGGGTCATGCATCCAGTGGTGGTGGCGACACCCGCATGACTTCTTCAATGGTGGTAACACCCTGTGCGACTTTGTTTGCACCGCTGAGTCGCATTGGCATAAGGCCATCCTTGACCACCTGCTGCCTCAGGGCGGCGATATCGCAGTTCTCGGTGATCAGTTTTCTGGCCTGTTTGGTGAAAGTGAACATCTCGTAAATACCCATACGCCCCTGAAAACCGGTATTGCGGCATTCCAGACAACCGACGGGCTTTTGGGCAGTATCGGGCTTTTTCGATTTCCAGGGTTTAACCAGCGCCTGCCATGCGTCTTCTTCAATTTCGACAGGCTGCTTGCAGTGAGGGCACAGGGTTCTCACCAGTCGCTGCGCCATCACACCGATCACCGAGGACTGGATCAGATACGGTGGCACACCAATATCCATCAACCGGGTAATGGCCGAGGGCGCATCATTGGTGTGCAAAGTGGTCAATACCAGATGCCCCGTAAGCGCCGCCTGAATCGCCATTTCGGCGGTTTCCATATCACGAATTTCACCGATCATAATGATATCTGGATCTTGACGTAGTAGTGTTTTCACACCGCTGGAGAAATCCAGATCAATATTCTTCTGCACCTGCATCTGGTTAAACGATGGCTCGACCAGCTCAATGGGGTCTTCAATGGTGCAGACATTTACATCCGGCTTAGCTAATTGCTTAAGTGATGAATACAGCGTAGTAGTTTTACCCGAACCTGTCGGCCCGGTGACCAGTATGATGCCATTGGGCTGATGAATCATGGACTGCCACATCTCATCATCTTTGGCACTGAAACCCAGTTCCTGGAAATTACGCACCAGTACTTCAGGATCAAAAATACGCATCACCAGTTTCTCACCAAAGGCAGTTGGCATGGTGGATAAACGTAGTTCGATTTCCTGCCCGTCCGGGCTGCGGGTTTTTAAGCGACCATCCTGAGGACGACGTTTTTCAGCCACATCCATGCGCCCCAAGATTTTAATACGGCTGGATACGGCTGCCATCACTGTCGTTGGAATCTGATAAACCTCGTGCATCATGCCATCAATACGAAAACGCACATTACTCATTTCACGGCGTGGCTCCAGATGAATATCACTGGCACGTTGATCGAAAGCATACTGCAACAGCCAGTCAACGATATTGACCACGTGCTGATCATTCGCATCCAGCTTGCCGGAACGCCCCAGTTCCATGAGTGATTCCAGGTTCTGCAAATCACCCAGTCCCCGCTGCGAATCATTCTGCGCGCCAAACACCGATTTTGAAACCGTATAAAACTCGACTAAATAACGACTTATTTCTTCAGGACTGGCAATGACCTGTTTAAGTTCTTTATTATGTATACGACTAAGCTCGCTTTCCCATTCGCGATCAAAAGGCTGCGCGGTAGCAACTATAATCGAATGCGGCTCAACTTTTACTGCCAGCACATTAAAGCGTTGCGCATAGGCGAAAGACATCACATCAGTCACCTGCTTCACGTCCACTTTCAGTGGATCAATTCTGAAATAAGGTAACCCCACACGTTGTGCAAACCACTCTGTTAATACATCAAGCGTTAATGGACGTGGTGTTTTCTCGTCCATCCAGTTACGTTCAGCAATAATATCCAATGGATGCTTATCCAGAAAAGCTTTACCCCCCGCCAGCATACGAACCATGTGCGCATTATCTGCCGTCACCATTCCATCTTCTTCCAGCCATGTCAGGATTTCATGCACATCCAGTTTGCGATTCTTTTTATTTTCTACAACTGCATTCATATTATTCGCCCTGCGATATTCACAGTGATGAGGTCGACTTTACTTCAAAGTTTTCGGCAAGCACTTCTGGTGTTTCCGTTATTACCTCTATATTAGACACTTTTGCGTAATCCGGGCCTATTTTCAGCCATTTTTCCAATTCTTTAAGGGCCGCTTGATCACCACAGGCCAGTAGCTCGACTCGACCATCGACTAAATTACGAACCCAGCCACGTAATGCCAATGTACTAGCTTTTTGTTGTGCGCTGGCTCGGTAAAATACACCTTGCACACGTCCAGAAATTAAATAGCGATTACAAACCATTAATGATTTTTCAGCCATAAAAAAAGGCTCGCAAGCGAGCCTTTTATAAATTCACATCTGGTAAAAATTAACGAGCCAGATAATCCGAATCAGACTGTTCCACACTACCTACTGACCATGCGCCACGGGTTTTTGCATGATTAATAGCTGCATCAATGTCTGAAGCGGATGCGTTTTGGTCAATATCAAAAACCTGACCAGGAT
>JAGLQT010000065.1 GCA_023136715.1 Gammaproteobacteria bacterium
TTATCGCGGTTAGTTTTATAGATTAGAGGCCACTGGTAAGAATTTGCATAGACATTTTCCTTGCCTGAAATATCCCACAGATTATCACCACGAACAACAGAATAACTGCTTACACCTGCGCCCATGGCTGCTTGCTTGCTGCCTGACATGTCTGACTCAGCACTAGCTAATGCAGCTTTATCAGCGTCACTCATAGCGTCAGCAACTTTTGCTTGAGCTATTGCATTCTCAGCCTGCATTCTTGCTTTATTAGCCAGCGCTCTGGCTTGTTCTTCATTACCTGCTGCCAAAGCTTTCTCAGCTGAAGCAATAATCTTCGCTGTAGGATTCCACTCATAACCAAGAGCCTTCGCTTCAGCATTGGCAGACTTGGCTGCGGCGATTGCTTCTATAGCAGTTTGCTCTGGCTCACCGGTTGTTGCACAACCTGTTACCAGACCAAGACCTAGAAACGCAATTAAAAACAGTCGCGCCGTTGTTTGTACAATAGTCGTTTGCATAGTATAAAATCTCCAATATAAAATTCGGTGTAAACTTTAGGTATTGCTTTTTATCTTATTTGCAGCTGATTATAGCGGCAATAATTCAATAATGTAACCGCCGCCCTGCAAACAAAAACCAATTATCATCAATGGCTTTTGTCTGTTTATCACTTCCAGTAAGCTTCCACGACATAACGAGGAACACAAACAATGAGCTCAACGCGTATTTACCTGAACCCCAATTGCACAAAATGCCGTTTAAGCATGCAACTGCTTGATGATAAAGGCATTAATCCAGATATTAGCGAATATTTGAATGAACCACCCAGCGTGGACGAACTCAGGGAAATTCTAGATTTATTATCAATGGAACCTCGTGAACTGATGCGTCAACACGAAGCGCCTTATAAAGAATTAAATCTTGCTGATGAAAGCTTGAGCCGTGATGCGCTCATTCAGGCCATGGTTGATAACCCTATTCTCATCGAACGCCCGATTATTATTCATAACGGCAAAGCTACTATCGGCCGTCCTCCTGAAAAAATTCTGGATATACTCTAAAAATGTCTGAAATTCTGGTTTTATACTACAGCCCTGGCGGTACCATCGCCGAGATGGCCAATATCATCGCCCGAGGCATCGAGGAAGTCGAAGGCTTACAAGCGCGTATTCGTACTGTGCCATCGGTATCAGCGAATACCGAACAAAGTGAAAACACCATTCCTGACAATGGCCCGCTCTACGCCACACTCAAAGATCTGGAAGAATGCGAAGGCCTGGCTCTGGGCTGCCCAACCCACTTTGGCAATATGCCTGCGGCGATGAAATACTTCATCGACAGCACCAGTCCCTTATGGATGTCCGGCAAACTAGTTGATAAACCTGCGGCTGTTTTCACCGGTAGCATGAGTTTGCACGGTGGCCAGGAAAGCACTTTGCTCACCATGATATTGCCCTTATTGCACCACGGTATGCTGATCACTGGCCTGCCCTATAGCCAAACTGAATTACTCAGCACAAAAACTGGCGGCACGCCTTATGGTGCCAGCCGTGTCACCAGCGATACCGAAGCTAATATATTGAGTGATGAAGAACGCACACTCTGTCTCGCATTGGGTCGCCGCCTGGCCAACATCGCAAAAAAACTCAAAGGTTAAGCCATGCCTATATCACCTATTTTACTTTCCCGCTGGTTAACCTTAACCGGTTATTTTGGACTGATGATCGGACTCTACGTCTGGCATTTATTAATCAACCAGACTGAAGCACATTTAATCTCAATTATTATCCTGACTCAGCTTGGCCCACTTATGTTTCCCCTTCGTGGCCTGCTCAATGGAAAAATCTATACCCACGCCTGGTCAATTTATCTGGCTATCTTCTATTTTATCGTGGGAATCTGGTATGCAGGTGCCAACGAAACACTGATGTTCGGCTTATACGTGACCGCATTCAGCCTGCTGTTTTTTACCGGCACCGTACTGTACACACGGCTCAGTTCAAGAAACCAGAAAGAAAATACACCTGATTAAAGCATACAAAGCTTTTCACCGCAGGGACGCTAAAAGTTTTTTGAATTAAATATCAGAACCTGATTCCAGCACGGACTTAACAAAGGGAACTGTTAACCGTCGTTGCATCGCCATAGCAGCGGTATCTAGCACTTCCAGGCGTTCAAACAGGCCAAATAAATCTCGTGGATAATGGCGCATCAAATATTCGGCAACATTGTCCGGCAGTTCCAGTCCTCGTTGCCCAGCTCGAATACGCAAAGCCTCATGCTTCTCTGCATCACTTAAAGCCTGCAATTGAAACACCGGCCCCCAGGCCAGACGAGAACGCAAATCTGGCAACTTTATCGCCATCGCTTCTGGCGAAGCCGACGACGCCAGTAACAAACTATTACCCGACTCACGCATGCGGTTAATTAAATCGAATAAAGCTTCTTCCCAATCAGCTGATTGCGCCATCAACTCAATATCATCCAGGCACACCAGATCCAGCTGCTCCAGTTCATCCAGCACCTGCACCGACAGGTCAATAATTTCTCCAGCAGGCAAATAACAAACCGTACGCTGATTTTTTGAAGCCTGATGACAGGCTGCCTGCAATAAATGGCTCTTACCACCACCTTTGCCTTCACTATGTGGCGACCAGATATAAACCTGTTTCTCACCCTCACCCAGGGCGCATTGCTGCACAATACC
>JAGLQT010000066.1 GCA_023136715.1 Gammaproteobacteria bacterium
CTGAAGGATTCATTCATCTTGCTGAACTGAGACATGGTTAACGCAAGATAAAACGATAGGGCGTAGATTTTGATAAAGAGGAGGCACTGACATCCACATTTGTCGGCGTATTTTCAGCCGCTTCAATAGTAACAGGTACATCTTTCACTTCCTCAGCCAGCCGGGTTATCACAGAACCGGACTGAATCAGGTTCAACAGATCTTCCACCTTACTACGCAGGGTCAGGTCAAAAAACACACGTTCCGACTCAACCTGAGACAGTTGCACTGATTGCACCGCCGATAAACTCGACAGGTACTTTTCAATACGTCGAAAATCTTTCACACTTTTCACCTGATCAATTTCTACCGCCAGCGTGTTTTTCTGTGAAACATCAAAAGCTTCCAGTATCGCAAATTTTTTCCCCATAACATCAGCGACTAAGTCTGCTGCTCTTGCAATCAAGGTCACATAATCAGGACCACTTAAATTCCATTTACTGGCTTCGCCATCCATTAATACTGACCAATTCCCCTTCCACATCCGACCATCCCAGGCCATAGTACCTACAATAACCGGCCCCGATGCATACCGCTGCGAGGCTATTTTTAATGGATCAGTAAAACCTGCCCAAATATCAGCAAAATAAACCGTTTCCTGATCACGCGCGTCATTTTGTGGCCAAATTGCAGGGATACCACGACGACTGAAAGCCATATCCGCTTTTGATTTAATTAAGGAAATATCTTTATCTTTCAGAATATAGCGCTGACTACCATCGCGAACAGCCAACCAGACCACTACCTGACTACGGCGATCTCCCCAAACAGGAATAGCTTGCTGACGCAAAAAATCCAGCACTTTAGTCGCGTTATAACTCACCCACAGTCGTTGTGAACGAGCACCTCCCGCCACCGGTGCCGCCTGTACTGAATATTCGAACCGCTTCACATAACTACTTGAGGCCGGCACTGTGATTTTTTCCAGAATATTGCCATCACCAGAAACTCGTATTAGCACCTCGATCAAACCATCATCCAGTGCTGCACCGCGGATTGCCTTACTTTCATCAAGAACCGGCATTTCGACTTCAAACAGGCCTTCGACCACCACTGCAGATACAGTCAATGGCGCCAATAATGACACCCAGAAGATGAATAAAAGCATGTTTAATCTTGCGGTTGAGGCAAAATCGAAATGAGTGCTTGTTTTTTGATACACCATATACAAACTAATTAGAGGATTATTTCGATAGATTATACAATCACACAGCTTGGAGCGTGTACAATATCGCACCTTAAAGTAACTATTAATATCCTCAATAAATACCAGCTTCGACTATGTCTGATAACTCTCAAAATAAGAATACTTCACCTTCCCTCAGTTACCGCGATGCCGGCGTCGATATCGATGCGGGCAATCAGCTGGTTGAGAAAATTCGTGGCAGCGTTGCCAGCACAAAACGTCCCGGCGTGATGGGCAGCATTGGTGGTTTTGGCGGTTTATTTGAAATTCCCGCTGGCTACAAACAACCTGTACTGGTTTCTGGCACCGATGGCGTCGGCACCAAACTAAAATTAGCCATAGAACTTGGTAAACACGACACCATCGGCATTGACCTGGTCGCCATGTGCGTTAACGATATTCTGGTGCTGGGTGCCGAGCCATTATTTTTCCTCGACTACTACGCCACCGGCAAGCTGGACACCGAAATAGCCGCTGACGTGGTTGAGGGTATCGCCGAAGGCTGTCGCCAGTCCGGTGCGGCACTAATTGGCGGCGAAACCGCTGAAATGCCAGGCATGTACAGCGAAGGTGATTACGACCTGGCCGGTTTCTGCGTTGGTGTTGCTGAAAAAGAAAACATTGTTGATGGTTCAAAAGTCAAAGCGGGCGACACCATTATTGCACTATCCTCCAGTGGCCCCCATTCAAACGGTTACTCTTTAGTTCGTAAGGTCATTGAAGTCAGCAATGCCTCACTAGACCAGCCCTGCGGCGAAACTTCACTGGGCGAGGCGCTGCTGGCACCTACACGTATTTATACTTCATCGATTCTCGAAGTATTAAAAACCATTCCGCTACATGCACTGGCGCACATTACCGGTGGCGGCCTGCTGGAAAACATTCCTCGCGTCTTGCCTGAAAATACTCAGGCTATTCTCGATGAACAGAGTTGCCAATTACCGCCTGTTTTTGAATGGCTACAAAAGAACGGTAATATCGAAATGAATGAGATGTACCGTACCTTCAACTGTGGCATTGGCATGGCTGTCATCGTTGCGGAAGAGGATGCAGGCAACACCATTAAGGCCTTCAATGATGCCGGTGAAAAAGCATGGCGTTTGGGCGAAATAGCTCAATCATCAGGCAAAGCTGACGTTATTTTTAAATAAACGATTCACCCGTGAGTACGCCGTCAATTGTTATATTGATTTCAGGCTCGGGCAGTAATCTTCAAGCGATTATTGATGCCGTTGCTGAAAAAAAGATTCACGCACATATCAGTGCTGTCATCAGCAATCGACCCGATGTTTTAGGCCTGGAGAAAGCCAAAGCTGCAGGTATCGACACCATCGTTATTGATCATACCGAATTTACTGAGCGCCAGCAGTTCGATAAAGCTCTGGCGGAACAAGTTGCTAAATTGCAACCGGATCTAATTGTTCTGGCCGGTTTTATGAGAATACTACCAGAGAACTTTATCGAACAATATGAAGGCCGAATGCTCAACATTCATCCTTCGCTATTACCCGAATTCAAAGGCATGCACACACACCGTCGCGCCCTGGAAGCGGGTCATAACCAACACGGTGCCAGTATTCATTTTGTCAGTAACGAACTTGATAGTGGCCCTGTTGTCATACAGGCTATAATACCAGTGCTTGGTAATGACGATGAAAAAACTCTGGCTGAGCGCGTATTAGAGCAGGAACATATTATTTACCCACTGGCTATAGAATGGTTCGTCACTGGCCGACTAAGCCTGATCAATAATCACGTACACTTTGATAATAAACCTGTAAAAAAAATCGCAATATGGCAATCCAATACACTTTCCCTACCTCAATAAAAACCACACTCCCTCACTTACTAAAGGTGCTGGTTTTACTGCCTTCGCTTAGCTTTGCGCTGCCTCTTGAATACACAGCCAGTTATGACGTTGAAAAATTCGGCATGATCGTCGCTAAAAGCAATTACTCACTTAAGCACGAAAACAATGGTCTGCGTATAACACAACATAGCGAAGCCGTTGGATTTGCCGCATTACTACGTAGTGACGAGCTGGATGAGAACAGTTTTCTGTCTATTCAAAATGACCAATTACTACTAACCGAATTCAGTTATACACAAAAATCTCCGGATAAAAAAAATCGCAACATTCAGTTAAAAATTGACTGGATTCAATCTGACGAAAAATTACTGGGAAAAATTAGCGGCACCGCCTATGGTAAGAAGTTAGAGCTTAAAGTGGATAAACCCGTCTGGGACACCAGTAGCTATCAAGTCCCTTTAATGCTCAACACAAAAGAAAAAGCATCGCCTCAGCAATACACCATGATGGTCAAAGGTCGCTTCAAAACCTATTCATTCATTACACATGGTTCTGAAAAAATTGAAGTCAACGGCAATACGATTCAAACCATTAAGACAGAGCGAGATGGTGGCATCAGTAAAAGCCCTATTTATTTGTGGCTAGCTCCCAGCCTGAACAACCTGCCAGTCAAGGTTGAAAAATGGAAAAATGGAAAGCTGCAACTCACGTTGTCACTGAATCAAGCTCAATTTCCATCGGACAAGTCCAAGGAATTTAAAGCCGTGGTAGATGAGAATGAGGAGTTTGATGAGTAATGAACACTGAGGACGAATTTGAAGAAGAATTACCACCCAGTAAATCACAGGAAAAACGTGATTGCGATGCACAAAAAAAACTAGGTGATGAGTTAGTTAAACTCAAGCAGGAAGAGCTCAATAGTATGAGCTTACCCGATACCTTGCTTGAAGCTTTGCACGAAGCACGCAGAATACAGTCCCGAAGTGGTCTTAAACGACAACGTCAATACATTGGCAAAATTATGCGCCAGATAGATAGTGACGAAATAAAAAAACAACTCGAACAAATCAGGCACAAACACGACACTAATACAGCGCAGTTTAGAAAAATAGAACAGTGGCGTGACCGTTTACTGCTTGATGATAAAACCGCACTCAGTGAAATTATCGATACTCATCCTGAAATTGATCGCCAGCACATCAATCAGCTGATTCGCCAGGCAAAACGTGAACTGCAACAGGAAAAACCGCCCGCCTCGGCACGAAAATTATTTAAATATTTGCGTGATCTAAACGAATAAAAAAGTTCTGAAAACAATTTATGCTTTAAAGAGGAGATCAACCGTAATTGATTTTACAATTCAGGCGTCTATGTTCCAGCGCGGGGAATAACTGG
>JAGLQT010000067.1 GCA_023136715.1 Gammaproteobacteria bacterium
TGTCCGTTAAACTGGGGGAAGTCCAGAGAGCAATTGTTTCTAATATACTAATTCTCGTATTTCTCTTAATATAGGTTCATATTAAACATTAAATAACAGGTGCCATTCATGAAAATTAAAATAAGCTCTATCGTATTACTTTTACCTTTCTTCATTATTTCAGGCTGCGACTCTGATCAAAAATCGCCTGCCAGTAAAAAGGCTGAAACTGTGCAAACGACACCGGTAGCGACTGAAGCGCCAACGCCGATGGTTGATGAAGCATCAGCAATAAAAACCACTGAAGACGAAGTCGTTAAAGCTGAAGTTGAACCTGTTCAGCAAGCATCGCTAAGTGGTGAACAAATCTATAAAAAATCCTGTTTAAATTGTCATGGCACAGGTGTCGCTAATGCGCCTAAATTGGGTGATGCTGTCGCCTGGGCACCTCGTATTGCAAAAGGTAATGACGCCTTATACAACTCGGCAAAAAAGGGTGTTCCCGGTACTGCAATGATGGCTAAAGGAACCTGTGGAGCATGTAGTGATGAAGAACTGGAAGCTGCAGTTGACTTCATGGTATCTGGATCAAAGTAATTATCTGACCCTATTTCACTTCTTTATATGACCTGGAAGTTAAAAAAAATAATGGGTAAAAGTTTTCGATCTGATGCTTTATTGTTTGCAGTGATTGTTATGCTAATCCTGTCACCAGGTGCTTACGCTGGTGAATCTCTAAATGGGTGGTGGAATGATAAACCCGATTGTAAAGGAAAATACTACCGTTACTTTGATTTCAAAGACAAACTTCGCTACTTTATGCCAGGTCCAAAGGTTGAGCATATGAATGTTCAGCCTCTTGAAAATATAGCAACGGGTGTTTATCTGGATAAAAGAGATAATGTTAAATACGTTTTTTACTCTATTAATGGCCCATTAAATATTTTCTGGAATAATAAAGATGAGAGCCGTGTCTGGCAGCATTGTTCTGAAGCGGAAGTGAAGCCTGCGTATCTTAATATGATGCGTGCTTATTTAATTAACAGAAGTTACATTGATTTAGCAATAGAAGATAATGTCTATTCTGGAAGCGAATTTTTGTTTCAACAATGCATGCTTAACTTTAAAAATAAAAATTTCTCCCAGGCTTTTGATGATTGTGAGTTTTCCTGGCGTTCTAATAATAATGGTATGGCCGCCTATTATATGGGGAAGATGTATCAATGGGGTGCGCTTGGAAAAAGTGATTATAAAAAGACATTTGAATGGTATACAAAGGCAACCTCTGCGGGCTACCCCGATGCCTATGGATGGTTAGCCTGGGCTTATCGCTTTGGTAAAGGAACTGAAATAAATTTAAAGTTAGCCAGAAAATATTATCTAATCAGTTCCAATCACGGTGATATAGGCTCAGGCCTGGCAGCTGCAAAAATGTTTATGCTTGCTGAGGGTGGTGAAGCTGACTATGAGCATGCAGAAAAGTTATTTCAGGCGGCCGTAGATGATGACGATCTAACTGCAATGACCTATCTTGGGGTTTTTTACGCGAATGGGTTATCGGGCAAGCCTGAGCCTGTTAAAGCTTTTGATCTTATCAAGCGAGCTGCTGATAGGAATCATATTCGCGCACAGTTCAACCTGGGTATGTTTTATATACATGGTATAGGTGTAAAAGAAGAAAAAGAAACTGGTGAAAAAATATTAAAATCACTGGAACAATATAACATTATTAAACAGGACGAATTTTTATGCGCAAATGATATTTACCAGCCATCAGCTGTAAGAAATCGCTGTCGTGAGATCGGATTTAAATATTAAGAAATCATGGGGGGCAGATTACAGTTGTTTCTAATGTACTAATTTAAAATTTTCTCTGCGGCCTTTGCGTCCTTCGCAGTGAATGGTTGAACCGAATCTATGAACTCGTTCCTATCCCTTAGACTAAAATATCTCAACTTTTTTTATGAATGGGCAGCTATCTCTGCCGCCATAATTATTTTGTGAGTACCAGTAAACTGTCTGAAAAACTTTTCGGCCATTGAAATATTTGCAGGCCAGGGATGTTCGATTGTATCTTCTCAGATCGCCATAACCATCTACTACATAAGGCTGGCCAGCTTCAACTGTAATTTCTTCAATCAGGACTCTTGTATCTGTAACCAGGATATATCCCCAGGTTGCTAATACAAACACCACCAGCATTATAATAAGTGATTTCATCGATTGCCTTTATCCGTATGGTTGAGTTATGAAAATGAATATTTATGAGTCTCACATTAAAGCTGATAAAAATCAATTTCTGGTACAGTTAATGGGAGGCAGAAACCTTTTAATATCGATTTCTTGAAAAAACTGGTTCAGAGAACAATTGTTTCTAATATACTAATTTACGATTTTCTTCGTGCCTCCGTGTCTCTGCGGTGAATAGTCTCGAAGATCTAAGGTAAGATTAGACTTAATTAGCAGCTGCATAAAAACAACCTGAGTCACTTTTTAACATGCGAATAATTTTCCTAATATTTTTTCTGGTATCAGCACTATCCACAACGGCATTTGCAGGTACGCCTGGTGAAGTTGTGATTGGTGGTTACCTGCGTGAGGCAACGCTGAATGGGTTCAATGGAAAAACAAATACCTTTGCTGATTTTAAGGGCAAGCCGCTGCTGATTAATGTCTGGGCCAGTTGGTGCGGCCCCTGTCGGGCGGAGATGGCTTCGCTGGAACGGTTGGCACAACGCTATAGCGGAAAGGAGTTCAACGTGATCGGAATTTCGACAGATGACTATCGCAACAGGGCTGAGGCTTTTATCGAGCAGACAAAAATTACCTTCGATAATTATCTCGACAGCAAGCTGTTGCTGGAAAATATGCTGGGCGCCAATATGATTCCGTTGACTATTCTGGTCGACGCTGATGGTCGCGTGCTGGCAAAAGCTCTCGGGGCCTATGAGTGGGATCACGCGGTAACCATAAATGAAATAGAGGAAGCGTTTAACATCAGGTTGAAGCATTAGCACGGTAGGGCGCAACAATCCTGGGTGATTCACAAACCTGTAGCCCCATAGTCAATGTTTATACTTACCCTCTGATCTGTGCATAATTAACTTATGTAATTACTTATCCAGTTACATTGGGGGAGATAATGTTGACTAAGGATCAACTTCAGGAAAAAATTACTCTATTAGACGGAGAGGATTACGGTGCCTTTCAATCATTGATCGGCAACTATGATTTTGAACACTTTGTATTAATTATCGAACAAATCCCAAAAGATCCGTACGCGCCTCCACATACCGGGATTTACCGGCTTCAATTTCCCCTGGCTGATACTGCTATTGAAGCTGACATGATCGATTCACGAATGGGGGAAATTGCCTGTCGAGATTTTTATGCCCGTCAATTTTTCTGTAATAGCACCAATATTGCCGGTAAAAGGCGGGGGCCTGGTTACAGCGGTATCATCACGATCAATGAACCGGGGCAGACAATCCTTGAGCGAAGCTCTGTTGTTATTAATAATAATTTGGAAATACGCTGTTTTGTTGGTCTGCCAGCATCCGGAAGAAAAATCAAAGCTAAGCTGGCAGTTAAAATGCTGCTTGAAGAGCTGCCGGAAATTGTTAGCCTGTCATTGCATCGAGATCATACGGATAAGGATCGGCTACTGTCTCACATACACACGGCCATTGATGCTGAGTTTTTGCGAGCGAAACTAACTGATTTAGGCCTGCTGGCTTTTATAGCGGACGGCGCTATTCTGCCAAGGGAAAGTGGCATCAGTGACCGCACTATGAAAAGTGATTCGATCATCGCGTTTGAATCACCTGACAGTTTGAAAACTGAAATTGATTTACCTTACGCCGGAAAAATAACCGGTATGGGAATACCGCAAGGCATCACACTGCTTGCCGGTGGTGGTTATCACGGGAAATCGACCCTTCTGCAGGCAATCGAGATGGGGGTGTATAACCATATAGCCGGAGACGGCAGGGAACGCTGTGTCTCATTGATGGAGACGGTGAAGGTCAGGTCGTATAGCGGCAGGCATGTGGTTAACACCGATATTTCCCCCTTTATCAGGAATCTCCCATTTCGCGAAGATACCAGTGCTTTTTCTACTGAAAATGCCAGTGGCAGTACCTCGCAGGCGGCAAATATTATCGAGGCCATAGAGGTGGGCGCAAAGGTGATTCTGATGGATGAGGATACCTGCGCCACCAATTTTATGATCCGTGATATGTATATGCAGAAGCTGGTAAAAAAATCCGATGAACCGATTACTTCGTACATCGATAAAGTCCGTCAGCTTTACCTTGAAAAAAAGATATCGACCATTCTCGCATTGGGTGGAGTGGGAGACTATTTTGAAGTGGCTGATCATGTAATTCAGATGATCAAATATCATCCAGAAGATGTTTCTGTTCAGGCAA
>JAGLQT010000068.1 GCA_023136715.1 Gammaproteobacteria bacterium
ATTGACCTGACTGACCTTGAGCAGTTGATTGAGCTGTCACAGACAAAGGCGATCGGTTTTTCTATGCTTTATGCCAGGAAGTATATGGATGGAAAAAGAACACTGAAAGAGGTCATCGATTTAGTTATGGCAGATCTTGAAGAAAATGGACTCGATATTCTCAATGAAAAGATTTCCGGGCATTTTGCGCAGTTCCGCTCTTTTGAGTTGGCGTTTGCTTTGAATCGAATGAGATCTTTTCGTGTAAATCAAATGCAGTGATTTGATTTAATTAACTGGCAGTTATTCAAATGGTTTCTTATGATTAATTAAACTAGTAACGTATTGTGTAATACTCTCTTAACTAATTCCATGAATAAATTGGGTGTTATTTACATACTGCGGTTATATCTATATTAAATAAAGAATTCTTATCTGCATCCAGTTTAGCGCTTAAACAATCTGCTGCTTCATCGCCTTTAGTATATAGGCACAGAGCCTTTTCAAACCCTGCGTCACCGTCAATTTTGTTTTTGGTGTTAAATTCCAGGCAGATACCAGTGGCATTCTTGTACGAACCTTTAGCTATATCTGCATTTAATGCAGCAACTTTATTCTGAATACTTTTTGTGAACTCACTTTCAGCCTGTGATACCAGTAGCTTAAATTGAGAGGCTGGCATTTTAGGATAGTCCCCCGCTTTTGGTGCCTTTCTCACTAGCACTTCAGATACCTTGTCATAATTTACGTGGTACTTAAGTCCATCCAACGATTTGGCAATGGAAATATTCCTGTATTGAACCGATCCTGGATCTGCAAGGTGTTTTTCTAATCCCTTTTTTGATGCCGCTATCTCAGCTTCTTTTGACGCATAGTCACAACCAGTAACTATCGTTAGTGAACAGAAAAAAACAAATAAATAAATAATATGTTTCAAATTATTCATAGCCATCATCCAGTTTCCATTAACAATTGTTTTCAAGGCTACCACAATAGAAAAATGATAGTCTTGCGATTATGACGAACAATTGATTTCATAAGCGTATCTAAGTCATTTTTTAAATTAAATGGGTTTGTCCTCCTGGATTGTACCCATGTTTTTTTTATGTTCTCCAAGGTTTGTTATTTTAGTGGCAGTGTATGATTGACTGGGACGTGAATATCAATAATATTGATTTACATCTGTATTTGATCGAACTCGAATCGCCGACAATGAAAGTCGGGAAGAGCATTAATTCGCAGGACGGGTTAATAGAAGAGGTGGTGGATCATGTTAATTAAAACGGTTGGAACGTTAATTTTCCTGCCTGGTTTTGTTGTCGCTATGTTTCCTTCTACGGCATTATCAAGCAGCTCTGCATCACTGAGTGGTTACTGGAATTGCGAGGAAGAAGGCGCTCGTTATACGCTGGAATTCAAGACAGAAAGCCAGCTTGTTTATAACGGTCAAAGTCTCAATTACCAGCTGCAGGATAATGTCTTGCTGGTGCAGGAAGAGTATGGCTTTACCCCGTATGTTTTTGAGATAAAGAAAACAGGCCTGACCTTTCTCTCGCCCGATGGATCCGTATCACGTTGCCAGAAAGGAGAGGCCGTACAAGCGTCCAAACCGACGAAAAAGCCATCAACCGCTAAAGCTACCACCGATGTTCAAACGCTGGTTCCTGGCAGAAACTGGCCCGCGTATGTCAGGCCCAGTGGCAATGTCAGTTGGGAATCCTCCGACCCACAGGCGCTGTTATATAAATTTTCCGGTAGATGGGATAACTACAGCGGCAGCACACTCAGCAATATTTATCTTAAACCCGAAGGCTCTTTTTCGGATTCATCAGAAACTAGCTACAGTGGCAGCTTTTCTGATCAGGCTGGCTACCAGACCGGGGCATGGGGTACTGTCGGCCAGTCTCAGGGCGGTGGTTACTGGTCGATAAAAGGTACACTGAGTCGTGGTGTGATCACACTGGTGAGAAGCAATGGACAACACAAGGTTATCAACTACCAGGTTCATGTGAAAAACGGTGAATACTATGGTGGTGAATATTTCTTCAACGGCGCATTACACTCAGTGAATTATATCTACCGCTAAACGTCGATACACAATAAAAATATTAAGTAAAATATCAAAATGCGAATACTTAATAAAAAAAGTGTTATCTATTATTTATCTCATATGTAATTAGTTTCTCTTTTTAACAAGTTCGCTAATAACGAACCGCCGGTGTTTCTATGCTGAGTCCATTGGAGCGAGACATGATGTACAGCCCCATCAGCTTGATTTCATCGGAGTCCGCTTCAAAAGGTTCGGCGCGCATCGTGATGAGGCATTGTTGTATACGCTGGTGAAGACTTGTTATTTCTCCGGTGCCAAGCCGGTAGGCAGGGAAGCCATTTCCCTGTCCCTGGCTGATTTTCTGTCCCCGTATCATTTGCCCAGGATAAACCTCATGACAATGGTAGCAGGCCATATCGATCAGACCGTAGCGTGTCCTGTAAAGCGTTTCGCCCTGTTTCAGTAATTTAGTCACCGGGCCGTCCGTTTGAACGTTGACGGCTTCACCGATTGCCAGGTTGCGAATGAAGGCCTCCAGTGCAACAAGATCTGGATGGTCGGTTGGTAGTGCTTTGTTGCTGGTATTATCGTTGCGGCAACGGCTGATCTTTTTCTGCAGGGTCACGATTTCTGCATTATTTTCACTGTATACAGGGTAGCGGGCAATATTCTTCGCATTCAGTTTTTCGCCGTCCTCGTTATGACACTCAGCGCAGGCTTTGCTGGCACCATCCTGTTTGTTGTTAAACAGGCGTTGCCCCTGAATGACGGAAAGTAGTCCCGGGTTTGCGAAGTCATCGTCCTGCGTGGCACGTGTTGCTGGTTTGATATATTCATAACCTGATTTAGCTTCAGCGGCCAAAGCTGCTGTTGCTGGAATTATCAGCATGAAACTACAAAGTAACAAGGTGGTTTTGTTTAAGTGAATCATTTGAGTGTGGCCAGGTAGGCAATGACGTCCTCGACCTGCTGGGCTGTCAGGAAGGTTCTGCCAAGGTATGCTTTTCCGGGGCGATTGATCAGGCTCGGGTTGCGATAAAAACCGGGCATTATCGACATCGGATTGATGTTGCGCGTATCGACAACACGCAGGCGGATCATGGCTGTGGACAGGCGCGAAGCGATTCCCATCAGAGGTGGTCCTATGGTGCCGTAGGCCTCGATGCCGGGGATAGGTAATTGATGACAGGCGAGGCAATTGCCACGGCCGCTGTCAGAAACAATCTCACTGCCGCGTTGCGATTCACCGACAAGACCACATAATGGCTCAGCAATGGCGTAATCCGCCATTTCCCAGGGACAGTAATCATCAGGCTGCCCGTCCTTTTTGTCTGCCACCTGTTCCGCACCTGATGCATGCGCAATGCTAAAAGACAAAAGCGTGATAATGATTGGGTAGAGTATTTTCATGGCTATTCGCATTTCCGGTCAAACGCTGAGGCAAGTTGTTCAAAGTGCTGCACTAGTTTGAAAGCGCTCATCGTTAAAATACATAACAATTACTATATGGACACTATATGCCTGTATAGCATGTATCACCAATATCTATTTGGATGTAGTTTATCGCTATTACCGTAGACTGCATAAAACGACTCTTGTTATTAATTTTAGCAAATCGTGACAATTTTGAATTCACTGAACAATGCTGTTTGATAGTTGTTGTATTTTTGATGGAGGTTCGATTTAAGAAATAAAATTGCATATCTGAATGTCCGCAATGAATCATCAATTGATGCATTGCGCATTTATTATTCCAGTCCGCCAATCTTTTACAAATTCTTTAATAGACTTAATGAAATCTTCATCATTTTCATTTGTATCGGTGGTGCAATGAATTACTTCGTTTTATTAGTGAATAATTACAGTTCACTATATCTTAATCTCTGCATAGAAAATATTAACAACAATTATTGTAGTGTAGGTTATTCAATATCGTACAGGGTGATTAAGCGGCAATTGTTAGATTATTAACGTATTACGAGCAGGGTATTGATCGTGAAATAAAAAATAGGATGATTGCCTAATGATCGTTAGTGATCATGCGTCTCTATATGAATTTTATTTATACTTGTTCTTTGATCTGTGCATAATTAACTTATGTAATCACTAATCAGGAATGACTTTGGCTATTCTATTTGATCTTGACGGGGTGTTTTATCAGGCTGACAAAGCTATCGCGGGTGCTGCTGATGTTTCTCGTTGGGTTAAAGATAATGCTATTCCTCATCTGTTTTTGACCAATACTTCATCAAGGCCACGATCTGCGCTGGTTGAGAAGTTGGCCGGTTTTGGTATTGATACTGATGAGGCCCATATTCTTACACCGCCTGTAGCAGCAGTGCGCTGGTTACAGCAGAATCTTTCTGGTGAAAAGATTGCACTATTTGTTCCGGATAAAACCAAAGTTGAGTTTTCTGACTTTGAAATCGCACAACAGGATGAAGAGGTTGCGGCAGTTATTATCGGAGACCTTGGTTGTGACTGGGATTTCGCTACTTTGAATCGCGCTTTCCAGTTATTGATGTCTGAACATCGACCACAATTTATCGCTTTGGGTATGACGCGTTACTGGCGGGCGGATGATGGCCTGCATCTGGACGTTGCGCCATTTGTTATGGCGCTGTCACATGCTGCCGATGTGGAACCGTTGGTGATGGGCAAGCCTGCAATATCTTTTTATAAAGCGGCTGTTGATATTCTGGCCAGGGATGTAGATCAGATCGTGATGGTCGGTGATGATATTCGCGGTGACGTGAATGGTGCACAGCAGGCGGGGCTTAAAGCGGTGCTAGTACGCACCGGCAAGTTCCGTGAAGTCGATCTTGAACTAGGTATTAAGCCAGATGTCGTGCTGGATTCTGTTGTGGATTTTCCGGCATGGTATGAGAGTAAATGATGTGCAGTAGGGCACAATAACCCTCTACCAATAAAGTTTTAGTACATAAGAATTCAGGGTAATATTTCTTAATTACACAGAAGGAGCTACACAAATGAATCTAAAAACCCCACTGATTCTAATCGGCCTGTTTATAGCCAGCACCAGCCACGCTGAAATCATCACCAAAGAAATCGATTACATTACAGGTGATACCACCATGAAAGGCATGCTGGCTTATGACGATGATCTCAAAGGTAAACGCCCCGCTGTGTTGATCGTTCACGAATGGTGGGGCCACAATAAACATGCACGTGATAAAGCGGCCATGCTGGCTAAAGAGGGTTATGTGGCTTTTGCGGTAGATATGTACGGTAATGGACAAACCGCCGATCATCCTGATGATGCGGGTAAATTCTCCAGCGCGGTGGCCGGTAACATGCCGTTAGCTAAAGCGCGTTTTGAAGCGGCGATGGATACCCTTAAGGCACAGGAAAATGTTGATGGTGACAAGCTGGCTGCGATGGGTTACTGCTTCGGTGGTGGTGTCGTGTTAAACATGGCTCGCATGGGTGTAGAGCTGAGAGGTGTGTCCAGTTTCCACGGTAGTATTGCAACCAAAAGCCCGGCGAAGAAGGGCGACATTAAAACTCGTATTCGCGTGTTCAACGGTGCCGCTGATCCTTTCGTAAAATCAGAACAAATTGCAGCGCTAAAAACAGAAATGAAAAACGCTGGTGTCGATTTTAAGTTTGTAAATTATCCTGGTGTAAAACATAGCTTTACCAATCCTGCAGCGGATGCTACCGGTAAGAAATTTGGTTTGCCGTTGGAGTACAACGTCGAAGCAGATAAAGATTCATGGCAGAAGAACCTGGAATTCTTTAAAGAAATATTTTCAGCACGGTAGGGGGGGGTCTGCAGGGCATTGCTCAGTAAAAAGAAGTTATTCGCAGCCGATTTTCTTTGCACGTGTCTGCAAGATTGAAATTCGTTCTCTACTTGTGGCCTGGTAATAAACAGCATAACGGCTTTTTGCCATTTTTTCTGAGAACAACTTTGAATCAGCAATGCCTTCGTTGATGAGTTTGCATTCATTAATAAGTTGTACACCTCTGAGTGCTGAGTCAGGAGTTTGCGCTACGACCTGTTTGGCTGGCTGGTCTTCACAGTTGCAGATGTAGGCGCAGCTACTCAGGGTGAGTGCTACAAGGCCTATCAGACAGAGGCGTGTTGATATCCGTTTCATTCTACGATTCTACTCCTGATGATGATTAATTATCAACGGTTGTGCAGCAGTGCGTTGCGCCTGTTTTTTCGTTGTATTAAATCGTTATATCTTTATGGAAGGTGGATGCCTGTTTCCAGTTGCTGCCTGAGTATATGCATATAGCACTGGGATTCTGCAACAGGAGGGGCAGCATAAAGTTTTTTGCATAAAAAAGCCCCGCAGTTTTTAACGGGGCTTTTAGATATATTCAAGTGCTATGAGTTTAATCCAGCACGTGAGATACCAGGCCATCGGCTAGCTTGGGTTCAAACCAGGTTGATTTGGGTGGCATCACTTCATCTGCATCGGCAACATCCATCAGTGCTTCCATACGTGTTGGGAACAATGAGAAGGCAATCGCCATCTCGCCACTGTCGACGCGTTTTTCCAGTTCGCCCAGACCACGAATGCCGCCAACAAAATCGATGCGGTTATCGGTGCGTGGATCGGAAATGCCCAGTGCCGGTTCGATTAAGTTATCAGCCAGCAGGCTAACGTCCAGTGATTTAACGGGATCGTTAGGAATTAAATCGGCGTTGATATTCAGGCGGTACCACTGACCATCGACGTACATGCCAAACTCGGTAGGTTTGCTCGGTGAAACCGCGGCATCTTCAGCACTGACTTCAAATTTGCCTTCGAGTTTTTGTAGTAGTTCGTCTTTGCTTAAACCGTTCAGGTCTTTGACCACACGGTTGTAGTCCAGAATTTTCATCTGGTTGTGCGGGTAGATCACTGACAGGAAGTAGTCGCTGTTCTGGTTGCCGTCGCCGCCCTTGGTTTTGGCTACGCGCGAGGCCGATGCAGAACGATGATGACCATCGGCAATATAAATCGCGTTCATGGCATCGAAACCCGCGCTGATTTTTGCGATGGTGTCGTCGTTGTTGATTACCCAGAAAGTGTGCTGCACGCCGTCGTCAGCGGTAACATCAACCAGTGGTTTGGTTTTGGCAACATCAGCCAGAATGTTGTCCATGTCACCCTGTGAACGGTAAGTCAGTAGCACCGGGCCGGTCTGCGCATTTAAAGCTTCGATCTGGCGAACGCGATCGTCTTCTTTCGCCGGACGGGTGTACTCGTGTTTGCGCACGCGGTTGGTGTCGTAATCGGCGACTGAGGCTGCAGCGACCAGGCCGATCTGTGAGTGGCCATTCATGATCAGACGATAGGCGTAATAGCAGTCCTTGTCTTCGCGAATCAGAATGCCTTCGTCCAGCATTTTTTGCAGGTTCTCGGCTGATTTGGCGTAAACCGCAGGATCGTAGGGATCGGTGTCTTCGGGCAGATCGATCTCAGCTTTGGAAATATGCAGAAAACTCCATGGCTTGCCAGCAGCACGTTCGCGCGCTTCAGCGGAATTCAGTACATCATAAGGAGGCGCGACAACTTCTTCAGCGCGTTCTGGAACAGGGCGTAAACCGGCAAATGGACGAATTAATGGCATGATTCTATCTTCTTAAATTTTTGGGAAGGCGAATTATACAGTGAAGCGGCCAAGGATGGCATATCCACATGGCCTACGCGCGCTTTTGGCTGGCCACAAATGATAGAATGCGCGCCATGAACACAGCTAAGAAAAAAACTGAACTACTCAGCCCGGCGGGCACCATCAGAAACATGCGTTATGCCTTCGCCTACGGCGCGGATGCGGTCTACGCTGGCCAGCCTCGCTACAGCCTGCGTGTACGCAATAACGACTTTAAAGACGAAAATCTCGCCATCGGCATCAAGGAAGCGCACGATCTGGGCAAGAAATTTTTCCTGACCTCGAACCTGATGCCGCACAACAGCAAGGTGAAAACCTATCTGGATGATCTGGCACCGGTGATCGAAATGGGCCCGGACGCGCTGATCATGGCCGACCCGGGCCTGATTATGATGGTGCGCGAGAAATGGCCGGAGATGCCGGTGCATCTTTCGGTGCAGGCCAATACGGTCAATTATGCCGCGGTGAAATTCTGGCAGCGTGAAGGTATCGAGCGCGTGATTCTATCGCGTGAATTATCGCTGGATGAGGTCGCTGAGATTCGTCAGGAATGCCCGGATGTTGAGCTTGAAGTCTTCGTCCACGGTGCTTTGTGTATCGCTTATTCCGGTCGCTGTCTGCTGTCGGGGTATTTCAATCACCGTGATCCGAATCAGGGTACCTGCACTAACTCCTGCCGCTGGGATTACAAAACCACGCCCGCCGCAGAAAATGCCGAAGGTGTCTACAAGCCCGCGCAGGAAATCGCGGTCAGCACCTCTGAAATTGGTAACGGCATTCGCAGCGCCAAAGCTGATGATGTTTATTTGCTCGAAGAAAAAGGCCGCCCCGGTGAGCAGATGCCGATCATGGAAGACGAGCACGGCACCTACATTATGAACTCCAAAGATCTGCGTGCGATTGAGCACGTCAAGAAGCTGGTGGATATCGGTGTCGATTGTCTGAAAATTGAAGGCCGCACCAAATCACACTATTATGTGGCGCGCACCACGCAGGCTTATCGTTTAGCTATCGATGCGGCTGAGCGCGGCGAAGAATTTAACCCGGCACTGTTGGGTGATCTGGAAAATCTGGCTAACCGTGGTTACACTGACGGCTTCTTCGAGCGCCACCATACTCACGATTACCAGAATTACATGGACAGCCATTCCAAGAGTCGTCAGCAGAATTTTGTCGGTGAGGTTTTGTCTTACGATGCCGCATCCGGTATCGCTGAAATCGACGTGAAAAATAAATTCAGCGTTGGCGATAAACTGGAGCTGGTGACGCCGCAAGGTAATCGCGACATCGTCGTCGAAAATATGGAAGATCAGTACGGTAAGCAAATGGAAGTGGCGCTGGGGAGTGGTTATTTTGTCAAAATGAAATTGCCCGAAGGCACCACCGAAAAAAGTTTGCTGGCCAGATACCTTTAATCCGGCATCCTTATGTTTTTAAATGCACTCCTGTTTTCAGCCGCCACGGTCGCAGCATCACCAAAATTCCCACTGGTGGTGAATCATGAACTCATGAGTATCGAGTTTGCGCCGCGCAAGCCGGAACAGATGGGCTCTTTTTATGAAGCGCGTGGTTTTCCTCGTGAAATGCGTGAAGTTCTAAAGCAGCAATGCTTTATCACCGTGAAAATTCACAACAACAGCCAGAAAAAAATCTGGCTGGATTTGGCCAACTGGCAGTTCAGTGTTAATGGCAAACCACTAAAGCGAGAGCATCGTGATGTCTGGAAACAGCACTGGCAGGCGATGAATGTGCCGCTACGCTTTCAGTCGACTTTTCGCTGGACGCTGATTCCAGAAACCCTGGACTATCTACCCGGTGAGGAAGAGGGCGGCAATCTGGTGTTGCCTTTTACTAAAGAAAAAATAACGCTGGATGCCAAATTTGCTACTGGCGAAAACAGGGATGGTAAGCCGATTCATATTCACTTTGAGCAGCTTTATTGCGCCGAGGATGCATTGTGAAACTGCGTTCATTATTGATAGCTGTGCAGGTTTTGTTTGTGTTGTTGGCCTCCTTATCGGCACCTGTTGCCGCGGCGGAAGAGAAACTGCCCTTTGGTATTCGCAATTATGATATTGGCCTGGCACCTAACTTTGAGCTGGAAGATATTGATGGTGAATTATTTGATCTAAAAAGTACGCGTGGTCAGTGGGTGTTCCTGCATTTTTGGGCAAGCTGGTGTGGGCCATGCCGGGAAGAAATGCCGACGATTCAGGCCTTGTCTGAAAGCATTGATGAGGATAAATTACATTTCGTTCTGGTGAATACGGCAGAAGACGAAGATACTATTTTTATGTTTCTTGGATCTGTGGCAGCTAATTTAACCAGTATGATGGATCAGGACGGGCTGGTGACAGAGATATGGAAACCTCGCGGTTTGCCAACGACTTTCCTTATTGATCCTGATGGCAGGGTTCGTTATCAGGCGATTGGTGGTCGGGAATGGAATCATGAGACTTATATTCAGTTTATAAGCTCATTGATAAGTAATTGATTTGACCGGTTAATTTAAACTGTTTAGACAGGATCTAAATTCTGATATATAATTACCCGCTAATTTAACATTCAATATAATTAAAGATAGGGGAACAACATGGCAGTATTAGTAGGACGTGAAGCACCAGATTTTACCGCAGCAGCAGTTTTAGGTAGCGGTGAAATCGTTGAAGATTTCAATTTCAAAAAAACTACTAACGGCAAATACGCTGTTATTTTCTTCTATCCACTGGATTTCACTTTTGTGTGTCCTTCAGAATTGATCGCCTTTGATCACCGTCTGGAAGAATTCACCAAGCGCGGTGTAGAAGTAATCGGTATATCTATCGATTCACATTTTGCCCACAACGCATGGCGTAACACCGCTATCAATGATGGCGGTATTGGCCCAGTTAAATACTCACTGGTTGCTGATATGACCCACGAAATTTGTAAGGCTTACGATGTTGAAACACCTGATGGTGCTGTAGCATTCCGTGGTTCATTCCTTATCGATAAAGAAGGCATGGTTCGTCACCAGGTAGTGAATGATCTACCTCTAGGTCGTAATGTTGATGAGATGTTGCGCATGATTGACGCACTGCAATTCCACGAAGAGCACGGTGAAGTTTGCCCAGCAGGCTGGACTCAAGGTGATAAAGGCATGAATGCAACTCCAGACGGCGTTGCTGAGTACCTGTCATCAGAAGCTGATAAATTGTAATTTTTAGCTTTCTCTGGTTATTAAAAAAGCCCGTGATTTCACGGGCTTTTTTTTGCCCTGTGATCATTGGGATGCGGCTTTTTGATATAGATGATTTTTTTATGTACTGATTAAGGTACACTCAGGAAAACACACTGATCTTATTGGAAAAAGGAGTGCTTATGCCTTTATCAGAAACTGTTCTCGTCATCATGGCTTTGTTGGCGACAGGTATTGTTGCTTCGGGTGTGTTTCGTAAACTGCCCATTCCCTACACCGTTATTCTCATCATCATTGGTATTGCATTGGCGCGTGCAGCTGAGCTTTGGTCACCGCTGGAACCATTACAGCATTTTCATTTAACGCCGGATCTGGTGTTGTTTATTTTTCTACCGGCTTTGATCTTTGAGTCAGGCCTGAATTTGAATGCACGACAATTAGTCAAAGATATTGCGCCAGTGTTAACGCTGGCGGTACCTGCCTTGTTGATTTCCACTGGACTGGTCGGTGTTGGTTTATGGTTAGTCTTGCCGATTGATTTGATGGTGGCTTTATTATTTGGTGCGCTGATTTCTGCCACCGATCCGGTGGCGGTGATTTCCCTGTTCAAGGAATTAGGTACACCCGAACGTTTGACGGTGATGGTTGAAGGTGAGTCTTTGCTCAATGATGCCACTGCGATTGTGGTGGTGAGTATTTTATTAGGACTGTATGCAGCTACGCCCGAGAGTGGCCTGGATGTAGCGACCACGGCGGTTGGGCAGTTCCTGGTGGTATTTTTTGGCGGTGTGCTGGTGGGGGCTGTGTTTGGTTTTATTATTAGCTGGATGATGACGCGTTTTGCACAGGAGTCCAGTGCCGTGCTTATTCTGTCGCTGGTGCTGGCTTATGTTTCCTTCGTTATTGCTGAACATGATTTACATGTATCCGGTGTCATGGCGGTGGTCGCCTGTGCGATTGTCTTTGGTATTTTTGGTATGCCGAGGTTGCCTCGAGAATCAGTCGAGCTGATGCACGAAACCTGGGAATTTATTGCACACATCTGTAATACCCTGCTGTTTATCTTCGTTGGTATGCTGGTAGATTTAGGCAGTTTGGTAGGTGATATCTGGTACATCCTGTTTGCGGTTTTGCTGGTGCAAGCCAGTCGCGCAACACTGGTTTACAGCTCCGTGCCATTGATACAAAAATTATTCAAACTACCGCATGTCACCCTGGGTGAACGCCATATTATGTTCTGGGGTGGTCTTAAAGGTGGATTGGCGATTGCGATTGTATTATCACTGCCGGTGGATTTGCCTGGGCGTGAATTATTGATTCATTTAACACTGGGCGTTGTGCTCTTTACCATGCTGGTGAATGCGCCCACCATTCGACCATTAATTCGTTCACTGGGTATCGACAAGTTGAGTTCAGATGAAAATGCTGAGCTTAAACGCGGCATTATAGGGGCGAGAAATGAGGTTGATGGTCTGCTGGATCGTTTCAGTGATTCCGGTCTGTTGAGTAAAGCAGGGCATCATACGGTGAAGGATGAAACCAACGGTATATTGAGCGAGTGGATGCCCGAGGTGATTGGAGATGATGAGTTTCGGCATCAGCGTTTGAATACGCTTAATGTGGAATTGCAGGAGATGGATAATCTGTTCAAAGCGGGTGTATTAAATCAGTTGTCCTATCTGGATTTGCGTGGCGAGATTATGCGTAAGCGTGACCATATAGTGACCGAACACCGTGTCGGTAAAATAAAAAAATCGGTACGTAAGGATAATTTATTTCTTCGTTTTGAAGATGGTATGGTGAAGCGTCTGCGTGAAAAAGACTGGGCGGCGGGATTTCTATCTTATTACCAGAACCGACGCCTGTCTAACCACCTGATGCGTGATATTGCGCGTATTCTGATGGCTGAAGCAGCATTAAAAAGTCTGCGAGATGATGAGAGTATCAGTGCTGAGCATCGAGAAAAAATAGAATCGACTTATGTCGGGCAGCTTGAATTCTTTCGCGAACATATTTCAGATACACGTAATTCCTTCCCCGAGTTTTTTGAGCGTTTTGAATCCAGTCTGTGTGCCAGATCGGCCCTGGCTGCGGCTTTACATAATGTAGAAGAGGCGTATCACAGTGGAAGTATTACCGCCAAAGTTTACATCTATTTGGAAGAACGTATTCATCATGCTATTGATGCTGTCAGGCCTATTAGTGAGTCATTACAGAGTTTGCAACCGAGGGATTTAATCGGGATGGTACCTTTGTTTGCTGATTTGTCAGATGTCGCGCTGGATGAAATTGCGCAGCATGCAAGACCGGTGAATTACCTTGAAGGTGACACTATTATTGGTACCGGTGAACAGGGTGATGCCCTGTACGTGATCGCGCGTGGCAGGCTTGAGGCTTTATTGAAACACGATGGCCAGGAGACGAAATTGGGTGAACTGGGAGCCGGTGAGTTTTTTGGTGAGATGGCGTTATTGGGTGATAGTGTCCGTAAAGCAGATGTTAGAGCTATCAGTTCCTGTTCGTTATTGCGAATTAACAGTAAAGATGTGATGACGGTAGCACGTGAACATCCGGAGATTTCTGAGAGATTGGAGCAGGTTAGGATGGAGCGGTCTGTTTAATTAAAATTTACTTTTATCTGTCATGCCCGCGCAGGCGGGAGTAGTGGTGCATGGATGCACCGTTAACGAACCTAAGGATGAAATCCACGTTTAGGCTTTTGTGGTATCTGTAAGTTAGAGTTCCTGTTTACTGATTTGCCGTGCCAATCATAGTTTTTGGTTGCGCGCCAGCAAGCGCGGAAAAATCAGTTATGGATGGTTCGACAAGCCAGTAAACACTAAAAAATATCAATATGTTGCTTTGTTATAAATATTAATGTATATATTAATTATTAATAAATAGATTAACTTATAGGTTAATTATGGATAGTCGCTTCTTCTCAAGACTCGAATACTGGGTAAAAGCCAATAGAGTCGCCTGGACTGAAATTATCCAGCAGAAATCATGGCTGCGTTCTGCTCGGCAGGCACGGAGCCTGAAAGGAGTCGATATGGCGAAGCGTATGGGTGTGAGCCCGGCAAGAATCTCGATGATGGAGTCTGATGAGCTGCGTGGCGCGGTGACCTTGAAAATGATGCAAAAAGCTGCGCAGGCAATGGATTGTGAGTTTGTTTATGCTGTGATTCCCAAAAAGGCATTAAAGGATAATGGTGAGATTTCGTCTGAAAAACCACGCTTACGCGTTCACCAGAAAAATAACGATTAACCATTACTATGCTGCTGAATCTCGTATTTCTAAACCATGTATAATGGCCAGCTAATATACTGGTTGGTATTTGTTGACACCAGTGTCTGAATAAGGATGTAGATGGTGTATCAATCTCTAAAAAAACGTTTGAATCAGATTGTCGATTCGGGTCAGGCTGCATGCCTGTCTGAGTCTCTGATCGGTCTTGAGAAAGAAAGCCTGAGAGTGGCGGAGACTGGCTCGATTTCTCAAACGTCACATCCTGCTGCCTTGGGATCGGCGTTGACCAATCCAGCGATTACCACTGATTTTTCTGAAGCACTGCTCGAGCTGATCACTCCCCCCTGTAGTTCGGTTAAACAGGCTTTGTCCTATCTGGATGATATTCAGCGGTTTGTTTATTCAAAACTGGAAAATGAAACTTTATGGGCGACCAGCATGCCCTGTGTAGTGCGCGGTGCTGACAGTATTCCTATTGCGCAATATGGTGATTCTAATGTAGGCACCATGAAAACGGTTTATCGTCGAGGTCTGGGTTATCGCTATGGGCGTAGCATGCAGGTGATCGCGGGTGTGCATTTCAATTATTCAGTGTCAGATTCATTCTGGGATTTGTATCAAAAACTTCAGGGCGATGCTGGTGACAGGCAGGGCTTTATTTCTGATCAATACATGGGTCTGGTACGTAACATGCTCCGTTATGGCTGGATGATCCCCTATTTATTTGGTGCTTCACCTGCGGTGTGTAAATCTTTTCTGCACGGCAAGCCCACTATGCTTTCTGATTTTAATGAACATACTTTTTATGAGCCTTATGCCACTTCTTTACGAATGGGCGATATCGGTTACACCAATAGCCAGGAAGATATGGCGGGGATAAAGGCCGACTACAGTTCCATTGATGCTTATGTAAAAAGTTTACAGTGTGCGATTGAAAAACCTTTCTCTGCCTATGAGGATATTGGTGTCAAGGTTGATGGTGAATATCGACAGCTAAATGCGAATGTATTGCAGATTGAAAATGAGTATTACAGTACTGTACGACCCAAGCAAATTGCGCAGAAAGATGAAAAGCCAGCAACCGCATTGCACAAGCGCGGTGTCTCGTACGTTGAAATTCGCTCGATAGATGTTAATGCCTTCGACCCATTGGGTGTTAATGATGAGCAATTATATTTTCTTGAGATTTTTGTGCTGTTTTGTTTATTGCAGGAAAGCCCGGTTTTGAATCAAATGGAAATGACTGAGGTCGATATGAATTTGGTACAGGTGGCGCATTTTGGACGGCAGCCAGAGGTTGAATTAAGCCGTCATGATCAATTCGTTCCACTGAAGTCCTGGGCTCTGGAATTGTGTGATGCGATGCAGGCCGTGGCTGATTTACTGGACGATGTTAATGGTTGTGATTCATATTCAAAAAGTCTGAGTGAGCAAGTTGAATGTATTAATGATCCGTCAAAAACGCCTTCGGCTAGAATGCTGGAAGAAATGCGTGAGCATGAAGAAGGTTTTTTCCATTTTGCACAACGTAAATCGTTAAAGTATCTGGACTATTTTAAATCGAGAGAGTTGTCTGTAGAGCGTCAGCAGTTTTTTGAAACACTGAGCCGAGATTCATTGGCTGAGCAATTACTTATAGAAAATTTTGACAGTTTAAATTTTGATGAGTATTTGCAGCAATACTTTTTGAGTAATTAATCAGGCATCAATAGAAAAATACACAGGAATATTTTATGAAGTGGTTAGATAATTTACCTTTGGCTCCGTTGGCCGCTGTGGCTATATTGATGGCCGTATTACCGTTTAATGCAACACCGCATTTATTTGAAAAGCTGGCTATGTTTGTCGATGGGTCGCTACAGCGTCCTATCGATATTTTTGATTTGTTTATGCATGGAACGCCTGCTGTGCTGCTGGTCGTTCGTTTGTTCAGGCAGTTTATTCTGGATAAAAAAGAAGCAGATAAGAAATAGCTTTGTTATTTGCCGCCGCCAGCACAGGGTGGTGATTCGGGGGCGCCGCCTTTTTTAAACCACTCATCCATGGTCATGGTATGTAAAGCCAGAGCATGGATATCCTTGAGTTCATCTTCGAGTACTTTGTTGACTAGACGATGTCTGGCAATCAGCATTTTGTCATTAAAGTCATCGCTAACAATAACGACCTTAAAATGTGATTCGGTATTTGGGCCACTGTGCATGTGGCTTTCATTAATGACTTCCAGATGCTCGGGTGAGAATGCATGGTTTAATTTTTCAGTGATGATTTCTTGTGTTTTCATGGTTGTGGATATTAGCACGGCACATGCTTTGAAAAACCAGCTTGATCTAGAAGGTTATTTTTTGTATCAGGATTTTATCGGCAAAAATTAATCTTCGAGCACGGTAGTCGGGTCGATACCATAGGCGCCAGATTGAAGTCCGCTGATAATACTTAATTCCAGACCGCTGGAATCAGTGGCTTCAATCGTTAGATCAACTATCTTGCTGACATCGTAAGGTTTTTTGTTTTCATTCAGTAGCATCATGATCTTGGGCTTGAGTCGTTGCACACGGTTTTGTGACATGATCATGCCGACTTCGCCAGATGACATTTCAACCAGTGAGCCGGTGGGGTATACACCAAGACATTGCAAAAATTGTTCGACCAGCTCATCTTGAAAATATTTATTTCGCCAGTTGTAAATAGTTTGCAGGGCTTTATGTGGTGCAATGGCTGTGCGATAGGTACTGTTACCTGTCATGGCTGTGTAGCAGTCGATAATGGCAGCGATGCGACCATAAACAGGCACTTCTTTTCCTTTTAGTCCACTGGGGTAGCCACTGCCATCAAAACGTTCATGGTGGGTTAAAACCACATTGATGATAGTTTCATTAATGCCCGGTGTGTTTCTGAGCAGGTTAACGCCGTAATACACGTGGTTTTTCATTTCTTCAAATTCTTCGACGCTTAAGGTGCCTGTTTTATTGAGGATTTCATCGGCGACTTTAACTTTGCCTACGTCCATTAATAACAGGCCCATGGCCAGGTTTCTCAGATCTTCTTTGTAAAGACCTAAATGACGGCCAAAAGCGATAGCGAGTGAGCAGTTATCCAGTGAATGTGAATAGGTATAGGCATCTTTTTTCTGCATTTCTGAAACCCAAAGCAGGGCATCGGAATTACGAATAACACTTTCCAGAATAGGTTGTACGGCATTACGTACTGCGCCAATATCAAGGTTTTCACCGGCTTTCAGGTTATCCATCAGCATGGCGACCTTGTCTGAAGCGATTTCTAAAGCAGTTTCAGCGGCTGGTAGTTCGTGGAAAGCTGATTGTTTTTCTTCGTAATCAACCCTTTTTTTACCGCCTTCCAGAAAGTCTTCAACATATTCGCTACTGGGGAGATTGGGTTTTTCATCCATATAGGATGTCGCTTCATCGCCTTTTTCGATATCGATATAAACGAATTTACAATGTTGTTGCAGGGCAGTGATATCGTCATCACCTGAGATGATAAAACCTTGCAGCAGGAAAGGTGTATCCAGCCATGGACGATCAAGATTTGAAACGTGCATGCCAATTTTCAGCTCAAATGTACTGACTTTACGTTCCATAAAGGGGCTCTGATCGAGATGGTTTTTCGGTTAATTTAATCGTTAGTATAGCTAATTAATTTTACTACGCTTGTGAAGTAATGGGTATGTGTTAATTAGGGTGGGAGATTTTGTTCAAATATTAAGGTTTTATGGGCTGCCAAATGTCTCTGATTAAAGCTTCCATCGGTTGAAAATCAGTTTTATATTTCATTTTCTGGCAATCTTTGATCCAGTATCCCATGTAGAGATGCTCAAGTTGCATCTCTTTGGCTTGCTGAATTTGTTGCAATATGCAGAAAGTACCCAGGCTGCGTTTAGATTCAGCGGGATCGAAATAAGTATAAACCGCAGACAGACCGGAAGGGGTGACATCGGTTACCGCCACCGCCAGCAAACGTTCATCCTTGCGCACTTCAAGAAAATAGCTGTTGCTCCATTCACTGTATAAAAAATGATCAAAATCATCAGGTTGGGGGTTTGCCATGCCGCCTTCAGTGTGTCGAGCGTTTAGGTAGTTGCTGTAGAGCTGGAAATATTCATCAGTAAAACCGGCTTTGACCATGTTCAGCCTTAAGTCCTGATTACGTTTCAAGCAGCGTAACTGGTTTCTTCGTGGTGAAAAATTCTCTACCGGGATTCGGCAGGGGCGGCATTCTTCGCAACTGTTGCAGTGAGGGCGATAAATGTAATCACCGCTGCGGCGATAGCCCAGTTTGATGAAGTGACTATAGATGGATAAATCCATGGGTAGATCCGGGTCGGGCACGATATTGCTGCTCATGCGGCCAGGCAAATAACTGCATTCCTGTTCGGCAGTCAGGTAAAGCTGAATATGTTTTGAACTCATGAGTTGAGCATAGCATTTATCATGTAAATTCAATCCCTTGAGTCCATAAGAATAGGGGGAAGTGGTATAATTACTGGCTTTTAATTAATCCGATATTTGTTTTATGCCCAGAGATCAACGCATTGCTTCGCTCAAGCAAAGGCTGAAAACCCAAATTCTGCTACTCGATGGTGCTACCGGCACCATGGTTCAGCGTCATAAGCTGGGAGAAGCAGATTATCGCGGTGAACGTTTTGCCGACTGGCCGTCTGATCTCAAAGGCAATAATGATTTACTAGTGCTAACCCAGCCCGAGATTATTAGTGGTATCCATCAGGCGTATCTGGAAGCCGGTGCCGACATCATCGAAACCGATACTTTCGGTGCCAATGCCACCACGCTAAAAGCTTATGGCATGGAGTCGCTGAATTACGAGATGAATGTTGCTGGTGCTCGGTTAGCGCGTGAAGCGGCTGATGCGATTGAGACTGAAGACAAGCCGCGTTATGTTGCTGGTGTGCTTGGCCCAACCGACAAGACCGCGACTATTTCACCCGATGTGAATGATCCTTCTGCGCGTAATATTACTTTCGAAAAATTGGTTACTGATTACTCAGAAGCTACCCGTGGTCTGATCGAAGGTGGCGCAGATATTATTCTGATCGAAACCATTTTCGACACACTGAATGCCAAGGCCGCAATTTATGCCGTAAAAGAAGTGTTCGATGAAGATAATATCGAATTGCCGATTATGATCTCCGGCACCATTACTGATAAATCGGGTCGTACTCTAAGTGGTCAGTTGACCGAAGCCTTTTACAATTCATTGCGCCACGCTGAGCCAATTTCGATTGGATTGAACTGTGCACTGGGTGCGGATGAACTTCGTCAGTATGTTGAAGAATTATCACGTGTCGCTGACTGCTATGTCAGCGCGCACCCCAATGCTGGTCTACCTAATCCGCTGGCTGAAAGCGGCTACGATGACACGCCAGAGAATATGGCTGGTTTCATCAAAGAATGGGCGGAAAGCGGTTTTCTGAATATCATCGGCGGTTGCTGTGGCACCTCGCCCGATTTCATCAAGGCGATTGCCGAGACGGTAGAAAATATCGCGCCGCGCCAGATTCCTGAGCTTCCCGTTGAGTGCCGTCTTTCAGGTTTGGAGTCATGCAACATCGGTGCTGATTCTTTATTCGTGAACGTAGGTGAGCGTAATAACGTTACCGGTTCGGCGATGTTCAAGCGACTCATTCTGGAAGAGAAATACGAAGAAGCTTTGTCCGTTGCCTTGCAGCAGGTTGAAAGTGGCGCACAGGTTATCGACATCAACATGGATGAAGGCATGCTTGATTCCAAAGTGGCGATGGTCAAGTTTCTCAACCTGATCGCTTCGGAACCCGATATTTCACGCGTGCCAGTGATGATCGATTCCTCGAAATGGGACATTATCGAAGCCGGTCTGCAATGTGTGCAGGGTAAAGCCATTGTGAATTCTATTTCGCTGAAAGAAGGTGAAGAGAAATTTATCGAGCAGGCGAAAAAAGTCAGGCGTTATGGTGCTGCCGTTATCGTTATGGCTTTTGATGAAGATGGTCAGGCCGACACTTACGATCGTAAAGTAGAAATCT
>JAGLQT010000069.1 GCA_023136715.1 Gammaproteobacteria bacterium
CGGTAGCCATAAAGACTGCCGCAACCGTTTTATAAACTAATTTTAAGATTTACGCCTGGCGACGCCGATCAATGCTAAAAGGCCAGAACCAAAACACCAGACTGCAGCTGGAACCGGGACTGAAGACAGGTTACCTGTAAAGGTTGGATGGAAACCAGGAAAGAATGCACTCGATGCCATTATGGTACTACTGACGGAAGCAACCGTGGCGGTACCATCACCATTATCGGTGACGTCCCAAACTGCTTCTATAGGGCGATTTCCACTTCCCGACCAATCAAACAGCATATTAGCGGAACCTGGAGTACCACCATAGGTACCGTCGCCCCTATCAGAGAAAGTCACATCGTGTACTGTCCAGACGCTTGCATAGAATGTAGTCGTGTTGGCAATACTTATAGTGCCTGCATCAAAGTCCCAGCTCCAGAACTGAGGGGCTGTTGGTACGCCAACTGGGCCACCACCTGGTGAGAACATTGCGAAAGTGTATGTGCCTGCCCATACGCCAGTTATACCAACGGTTCCGGCCTCCGCATTCATGCTGTTACCGAGTGCAATGGCGACGCCTGACGCTATTAATGTTTTTTTCATAGTCCCTGTTCCTTTAGCTATTTTTTATAATTTCATTTTTCCGTCATCGCCACCCAGTTTAGAAAGGCAATAATCACGCCAATATGTGTTAACACTGGAAATACAATTACTTAAGAACAATTTTGATTTGACCCAGAATCAGAAAGTGTAAATAATCAAGATCGTTTTCGAAATTATTTACAGATTAACAAAGGATCACCTTGGATAGCGACTTCAACCATTCGATACAACACAGTAATAAAATTACCAAACAATATCTGATAACAAGAAATACATATCTTTGTTATATTGACCCTAAATATCACGTTCTACCAAAGCTAAAAGCCTCGGCAAACTGATAAGGGATATTAAAAGCGATTTTTATTCCATGCTATCGCATGGGAAAGCGTATAGCGATAAATCAATCGAGTCTGGCCCTATTGATTCTTGAGAAAATCGTAAATTAGTATATTAGGAAGAATTGCTCTCTGACCCGGGTTTTCGGTTTTTGAACTTGAAAATCTATTAGATGAAAAACTAACACATTGATGCTGGATTAGATGGCTAAAACAAAAATACCACCATCTCGTAACTGGTCCGCAAAAGTCACTCATGAAAGTAATGCGCTTGACTTAGAAGAGAATGTTTTTACCTGGAAAGATGCAAAGAAAATTGCTTTATCACTTAAACAATCAGCAGATAGCAGCACACGACGTAAATCAACCCCGTATCGTTCTGCCATGTCCATGTTGGTTTTTTATATCAATCGTGCAGGTAAGAATCTGACAGAAGATCAGAAAATCATTCTGCAGCAGGCAAAGCATGAGTTGCGGAAGTTGTATGGTAAGTCTTGAAATAAATAAGTGGGGCCAGAACACAGTTTTCGCTAATATTAGAAACAACTGCGTTCTGACCCCGGTTTTCGTGTTCTATAAGCCATTTACAACACTCCATCTTTTTAATTAAAGATTATAGTGTTGCGTCGACCAGTTGAAGTCGCAGTCGATAGCGGACATTGAAAAGATAAATATATTATCTATTCACTTGTCTACATTATGTCTACATGTGGTTTCAGAGAAAGGTGGGATTTTCTGAAGAGACGTGTAACTTATTGAAAAATATGGTACCGAAGGGCGGACTTGAACCGCCACGCTATTTCTAGCATCGGATTTTGAATCCGACGTGTCTACCAATTCCACCACTCCGGCATAGAGGTTGCGTATTCTAACGGATTCTGTCGTTACAGCAACAAAAAAACATAGTTATCAGGGAAATACTTTCTTGAAGGGTTTAACTGTAACTTTGTCGTAAACCCCGGCATGCATGTAGGGGTCATCATTGGCCCACGATTGTGCTGCTTCCAGATCATTAAATTCAGCCACCACCAGGCTGCCACTGAAACCAGCTTCGCCAGGATCTTCGCTGTCGATCGCGGGGTGAGGGCCGGCGAGGATCAATCGACCCTGATTAAGCAGGGCGTCGAGGCGTTCCAGATGGGCGGGGCGTGCGGCCAGTCTTTTTTCGAGGCTGTTGTCGACGTCCTGGGCGATGATGGCGTACAGCATTTATTTGTCCTCCAGTATATGTTTCTCGGCTTCTATGGTTTCTTCGATGGCTTCATCTTCTTCACTGATGTGGCGGGTGAGGTAGATGGCTTGAAGAATGATGAAGACGAGGGTGAGGCCCATGAGGCCGAATAGTTTGAAATCGACCCAGGTGTCCATGCGAGTTTGCTCGTCTAGTTCCAATCCGTAGTGAAACGCGACGTAGTAGTTGGCCAGACCACTGACAATGAAGAACACAATCCAGGCCAGATTAAGGCGGGTCCAGATAGTATCGGGCAGCTCAATTTGATTGCCCATGGCTCTCTCAACCAGGGTCTTTTCGCCAATGAAAAAGCTGGTAAAAAAGACAGCGGCGAAAACCCAGTTGAGTACGCTGGGTTTCCATTTAACAAAATCAGGGTTGCCGAACATGATGGTGAGGCCACCCAGTACAGTGATCAGTGCCAGTGAGAAAAGGTGCATTTTTTCGAACTTTCGGGTACGTAGCCAGTGGTAGCTGACCTGTACAAAGCTGGCGACAATGGCAACGCCAGTGGCGACGATGGTGGCGGTGATAACTTCAGATTTGGTCGGGTCAAGCAGTGAGCCGATAAACGTGTTTTCGACCAGGAAATTAGCCTGATGGTAGCTAACGAAGAATAGAATAATTGGAAAAAAATCAACAAGTAACTTCATATTGTTAAAGCTCGATATAGGGTTAAGAGTTCCACGGTTAAACTGGTTAAATAGCTTGGACAGCGTCACTTTTTCAAGGTTCGAAATTCAAGGCCTCGGCATTGTATCGCAGTCGGCGATAAACCACTATAATGCGGCCAGTTTAATTAAGCCCAGTCTAACTAGAGCAGGGAACATGAGTCAGTACTTCGAAATACATACAGTTAACCCACAGATGCGACTGATCAAGCAGGCTGTCGACATCATTAATCGTGGTGGCGTGATCGTCTATCCGACGGATTCCAGCTATGCGCTGGGTTGTCATCTGGGTGATAAAAACGCATTGGAAAAGCTGCGCCGTATCCGCCGGATTGATGACAAGCACAACCTTACTTTGGTGTGTAATGATCTTTCTGAAATCGCGACTTATGCCAAAATCGAGAACACCGATTATCGAATGCTCAAGTCGCTGACGCCGGGGCCTTATACCTTCATTCTGAATGCGACCCACGAAGTACCGCGCCGATTGATGCACCCCAAGCGTCGTACTATTGGTATTCGCGTGGTCGATCATCCCGTGGTGCAGGCCTTGCTCGAAGAGCTGGGCCAGCCGTTGATGAGTTGTACGCTGATCATGCCGGATGAGGAGCTGCCGGTGACTGAAGCTGAGGATGTGCGTGCAGTGCTGGAGCGTCAGGTCGATTTGATTATTGATGGCGGTCATTGTGGTCATGAGCCAACAACGGTGATTCGTCTGAATGCGGGTACGCCGGAGTTGCGCAGGCAGGGGAAAGGTACAGATCATGGTCTTGATTGAAAGCTATTGCGCTCAATGATACGGCGTTATCAGCATGTTTGAGCGTGCTCATTTACTTTCATGTAAACTCCGCTTCTCAAACATGCTGATGCCTTGTCTGATCTTCGCTCATGACGCTTTCAATTCAATCAACGCTAATATAATGTTTATTTTTGTACAACCTGTTTTATTCGGCTTGTGTTTTATCTAATTGATTAACAAATGATTTCAACTTCTATTCTCTATACTATTGCAGTTTGGGCTGTGCCGGTCTTACTGGCCATTACCCTGCATGAAGCGGCGCACGGCTGGATGGCGAATAAGCTGGGAGACCCTACGGCCAAAGTGCTGGGGCGCATCAGTTTAAACCCGATTCGGCACATCGACCCCATTGGTACGATTGTGCTGCCATTGGCATTATTGATGCTGGGTGGTTTTGTTATCGGCTGGGCAAAACCGGTGCCGGTAGATATGCGCTATTTCAAACAACCGATTCTGGATATGGCGGTGGTGGCGCTCGCTGGACCTGCCTCGAATTTTCTCATGGCCTGTGGCTGGGCGGCTGTCGCTCTAATCGGCAAGCTGATGTTTGAGCCGGGTGATGGCTTCGCACTTTTTATTATGAAAGTCGGTGATGCGGGTATTCTCATCAATTTGATTTTGATGGTGCTCAACCTGTTACCTGTACCTCCACTGGATGGTGGCAGGGTGATCGCTGGTGTGATGCCGCCTCAAATGGCAGTGTCATTTATGCGTATTGAGCCCTACGGCCTGTGGATAGTTATTTTGCTGTTAGTTAGCGGTATATTAGGTAAAATCCTCTGGCCGATGGTGCTATTTTTCAAAGCCATCATCGCAACAGTTTTTCTGCTTTAAGGAGTTAATTTGAATACTGTACCAACACAGCATCAACGTGTGCTTTCTGGCATGCGTCCCACGGGTCGTTTGCATCTGGGGCATTACCACGGTGTTTTAAAGAATTGGGTTAATCTGCAACACGAATACGAGTGTTTCTTTTTTGCTGCCGACTGGCACGCGCTGACCACGCATTATGAAGATCCTTCATTGATCGAGTCCAGTACCTGGGAAATGGTGATTGACTGGTTGGCAGCGGGTATTAGTCCTGGTGCAGCGAAGATATTTATACAATCCAAGGTGCCTGAGCACGCTGAGCTACACACTTTGTTGTCGATGATTACCCCGTTGGGCTGGCTGGAACGAGTGCCAACCTACAAGGATCAGCAGGAGAAGTTAAAAGAAAAAGATCTCGCAACCTACGGTTTTCTGGGTTATCCCTTGTTGCAAAGCGCCGATATTCTGGTTTACAAAGCGGGCATGGTGCCAGTAGGCGAAGATCAGGTGGCGCACGTTGAGTTAACTCGTGAAGTAGCGCGTCGTTTTAATCATTTATATGGACGCGAGCCGGGCTTTGAAGAAAAAGCCGAGCAGGCTGTCGCCAAAATGGGTAAGAAGAATGCCCGTATGTTTAGAGAGTGCCGCAAAAAATATCAGGAAGGTGGTGATCAGGATTCACTGGATGTGGCGCAGGCTTTGCTGGATTCGCAGCAGAATATCTCCATTGGTGATAAAGAACGTTTATTTGGTTATCTGGAAGGTTCCGGCAAGATTATTCTGCCTGAGCCAAAGTCTTTGTTGACGCCAGCGTCGAAGATGCCGGGTCTGGATGGTCAGAAAATGTCCAAGTCTTACGGCAATACCATTGCCTTACGTGATGAGCCAGATGAAATCAGCAAAAAAATACGCACCATGCCGACCGATACCAATCGTGTTCGCCGCACCGACCCGGGCGATCCAGCAAAATGTCCGGTCTGGCAGTTCCACGAAGTGTATTCCGATGAAGATACCAAAGATTGGGTGCAGGAAGGTTGTCGCAGTGCGGGCATTGGCTGCGTCGATTGTAAGCAGCCGGTGATTGATGCTGTACTGGTCGAGCTCAAGCCAATTCAGGAGCGTGCTCGTGAATATGAGGAAGATATGGGCACGGTTAAGGCTATCGTAGAAAGTGGGAATGAGGCCGCACGCGATGTGGCTCGTGATACACTGGAAGAAGTAAGAAAAGCCATGGGCATTGCCTATCTATAATGACTGAACCCAATACACAATCAGCTTCTGTTTCAGCCAATTCATCGCAGCAGGATGAAATGCCGTTCGCCCTGGTACAGGGTGAGCCGCTTACCGTTGTTCCTCAGGATTTATACATTCCACCCGATGCATTGGAAGTCATCCTCGAAGCCTTTGAAGGCCCGCTGGACTTGTTGCTGTATTTAATTAAGCGACAAAATCTGGATATTCTGGAAGTACCGATTGCCGATATTACCAAGCAGTACATGAGCTACATCGACATGATGCAGACGCTGAATATTGAAATTGCAGCAGAATATCTGTTGATGGCGGCGATGCTGGCCGAGATTAAATCGCGTATGTTGTTGCCACGTCCGTCTGAAGCAGAAGATGAAGATGATCCACGTGCTGAGCTGGTGCGTCGTTTGCAGGAATACGAACGCTTTAAACAGGCGGCGCAAGATATCGATGAATTACCACGCATTGGTCGTGATCTGCATATGACCGATGCTGAGTTACCTGAGCTCACTCACGATCGGCCAGTGCCTGAAGTGAATTTGAGAGATTTATTAATGGCCTTTAAAGATGCCATGGCCAGGTCAGAAATGTATAGCCATCATCAAATTCAGCGTGAAGCACTGTCGGTGCGTGAGCGCATGAGTAAGGTGCTGGCAAAACTGTCTGCCGATAATTTTATTGATTATACTTCGCTGTTTACTATTGAAGAGGGTCGCCGTGGTGTTGTGGTGACATTCCTGGCTATATTGGAACTGATGAAGGAGCAGTTGATTGAACTGGTTCAATCTGATGCCTTTGCAGCGATTCACATTAAGGCTGCTAGCAGTAGTGAAAAATGATTAAAGGATATTTGAAATGACCCTAGAAAAACTTAAAAATATTCTGGAAGCTGTTTTGATGGCGGCGGATAAGCCGATGACCGTACAGCATTTAGATGCGATTTTTAATGGTGATGAAGACCGGCCAACTCGTGATGAGATTCGTAAAGGCCTGCATGAGTTGACGGATGATTACGCTGATCGTGGTTTTGAGTTAAAGCAGGTTGCCAGTGGTTTCAGAATTCAGGTTAAGCAGGATTATGCAGAGTGGGTAGGGCGTTTATGGGAAGAGAAGCCCGCGCGCTACACTCGCGCTTTGCTGGAAACCATGTCCCTGATTGCCTACCGTCAGCCCATTACCCGCGGTGAAATTGAAGAAGTCCGTGGTGTTAGTGTTAGCTCTAATATTATTCGTACTTTGCAGGAACGTGAGTGGATTAAAGTATTGGGGCATAAGGATGTTCCCGGTAAGCCTGCTTTGTACGGTACCAGCCGAGAGTTTCTGGATTACTTCAATTTAAAATCACTCGATGAATTACCATCGCTGGCTGAGATCAAGGATCTGGATAAAGCCTATCCTGAACTTGCGCTAGTTGATCATCATGCTGACTCGCCTGATTCAGACACAGACGCGGATGCAAAATCCGAATCTGAAGAAGCAGTAGATGATGCTGAAGAAGTTGAGGCAGGTGAGATCGATGATGTCGCTGAAGCATCGGATGAAGATTCGTCCGAAGATGCAGCCATTATTGATCAACTGGAATCTGAAGAAGCGGCTTTGGAAGGCGCTGAATCTGAAGACATTGATGACTCTGATGCCGATGCATCAGCGGCAAGTAACGTTTAATCTCATTAATCTATTTGTGAATACCCCTAATTTATATGTCTGAAGAACGTGCACAAAAAGCGCTGTCGCGCATGGGTTTCGGTTCGCGCCGTGAAATTGAGCGCTGGATCGAGCATGGTTATGTTCGTATCAATGGTGAAGTCATTAAACTGGGCGCCAAAGTTAAAGAAGGTGATCGCGCCGAATTTAATGGTAAACGTATTGTTATTCGGGCACCCAAAGCTGAAGTGCGTGTGCTGGTTTATAATAAACCAGTCGGTGAGATTTGTTCGCG
>JAGLQT010000007.1 GCA_023136715.1 Gammaproteobacteria bacterium
TGATTACTGAAATTGCGGATCAAACGAATATTCTTGCGTTGAATGCAGCGATTCAGGCGTCAACAGCGGGTGATGCTGGTCGTGGTTTTGCGGTGGTAGCGGATGAGGTGCAACGACTGGCTGAACGCGCAGGTAATGCGACCAAGCAGATTGAGGGTCTGGTAAACACGATTCAGGCGGATACCAATGAGGCGGTTAAATCAATGGAAGTTAGTACCGCAGGTGTTGTGAATGGTGCTGAGATGGCCGAGGATGCGGGTGAGGCGCTGAAAGAGATTGAGGATGTATCGGCGCAACTCTCAAAACAAATTCATGCTATTTCTGACTCGGCGAAAAAACAATTAAGTGTGGCGTCAAACGTATCTGGAACCATGAATGTTATTCAGGAGATTACACTACAAACATCAGAAGGTACTGAGGAAACCTCGACTTCGTTGGATACGCTAAACGTATTATCAAGCGAATTGCGACGTTCGGTGTCCGGCTTCAAGTTACCCTCAGTTGATGATGGCAATGTTGAAACAGTTGTGCTTGAGCACCAGGCCTAGAAATAATTGCGCTGTTACTTGATAGTGCAAATGCTGATGAGCGTAGGATGTTGATCTAATAATGAAACCGGAAGGTACTGTACAATATAACTCCCTGAGCTGGGTGAAGAAACAGCTGGATGCTGTTTTGCATGATGCTCAGATGTCTCTGTCTGAATATATTGAAGATAGTGAGAACACCTCGGCACTAGAGCAGTGTATCGAACATTTGCGTTTGGTTTACGGAACGTTGCAAATGGTTGAAGTTTATGGCGCTGCAATGTTGGCTGAAGAAATGGAACTGACAGCAAAAGCACAACTTGATGGCCTGATTGAAAAACCTGAAGACGCTTACGATGTTTTGATGAGAGCAATGCTACAGCTGCCTGATTACCTTGAGGGGCTGCAGGCAGGTAATCAGGATGCACCAATTACTTTAATGCCGCTTATGAATGATATGCGTGCGGCACGAAAAGAAAAATTATTATCTGAAAGCGTTCTTTTCCTACCCGATGTTAATGCCGTTGATATTGAAGAGCTTAGTCTGGACCTTGCCGCTATTGAGCCCGGCGGACTTGCAGATGAAGCCAGGCGTTTACGTACGCACTATCAATTAGGCTTAGTCGACTTATTGCGAAATAATAAGCAGAGTGCTGGCTTAAAGCGCATGATGGCTGTGATTGAATCACTACAAAAAGTAACCGTTGATGCTGCTGTAAAACGTTTCTGGATGGTTATTTCTTCATTGTTGGAAGTGATTTCTGATGAGGAAGCGCTAGAAGGTAATATTGCTGTAAAAGGATTGCTTGGTGGTATAGATCGACAAATAAAATTATTGATTGATATTGGTGAAGAGGAATTTACCAATCAATTTTCTCAAGAAATTCTTAAAAATATTCTTTATTACGTAGGCACCAGTCAAGCCACCGGTCCTCGCGCCAGTAAGGTTAAGCAAGCCTATAAGTTGGATGAGCTGTTAATTGATGATTCGTCGATAACAGATTTAAGTGCCAGCATGGGTGGTGTTAATGCTGAATTGTTTGATACTGTTTCGCAAGGTATTAGAGAAGATTTGACTACGGTTAAAGATACGCTCGAAATCTTTATGCAAAGCAGTGATAAAGATGTTGAGCAGTTATCTTCTGTTGTAGGTCAAATAGAAAAAATTGGCGATACCTATGGCATGTTAGGCTTTGGTGCGATAAGGCAAAAAGTACTAGATCAACGTGATGAAGTAGAAAAAATTATTAGTGGTGAATTTGAGGCAACAGAAGAGCGTGTCATGGAAATGGCTGGCGCGCTTCTGGAAGCTGAGTCACAACTTGATGACTATATAGCAGGTAGATCTGGTCTTGCTGATAACGATGATGAAGAAGAGCGTATTGTCCCTGCTTCTGAATATCGCAAGGTGTTGGCCACAGTTGTTGAAGAAGCCCAGAAAAACTTTATTGAGGCCAAGGAGGCGATTCTTGTTTATGCGGCAGGTGGCAGTGAAGGTGCTAGTCACCTTGAGACTGTTGTGCAACGACTTGAGGAGGTGCGTGGTGCCTGCATGATGTTGTCTGCGGGTCGTGTTGCGCAAATGATTGCAGGTTTGAAGGAATATGTGTATGTCGCTCTACAGGTGCATAATCGTCAACCTGAGATAGATGAGCAAGATACACTTGCTGATGCTGTGACATCAATTGAATATTATTTTGAAGCGCTGTCAGAAGGGCGCCCAGGTGTTGACCAGGGGTTGCAGACAGGTGAACAAGCGCTGACTGATTTGAATGAGATTGTAAAACAATACGCAGATACTGAGTTACCTGCTGCTGATGAATCTGCTATAGCCAGTGACGCTGATGAAATTATTGAGTCGCTGGAGATTGCAGAAGACAGTGCAGATTATGAGCAAGTTCATGAGGTGGAGATATCTGTTGCGCTAAGTAGCTCAGCAGAAGCGCTAACAGAAAGTATTAATGTTGTAGATATGGTAGTTCCAGATCAGTACGAAGAATATGAGGTTCTGGCTGATGATGCTGATGAAGAGATCGTTGAAATTTTTATTGAAGAGGCGGTAGAAGTTCTGAGCTCATTGCATGAGTACGTGCCGAAATGGAAAGAAAATGCTAATGATGAAGAAGCAATAACAGTTGTACGTAGGAACTTCCACACCCTTAAAGGCAGTGGTCGATTGATTGGTGCTGCGCTGATTGGTGAATTTTCATGGAAGATTGAGAGTCTTCTCAATCGGCTTATTGAAAATAAAATTGAAGTCACAGATGAGCTGTTGTCCCTTATGGATGAAGTGCTGGCTGTTCTGCCACAATTAATCGAGCAGTTGAGAGGTAATCGCGAGCCAATTCCAAATATTTATCAGCTAATGGTTGTTGCCGATACTCTTGCAGAGGGTCGTGCGCTTGATTCTATTGTGACTGAAGGCGCAGTTGAAGCAGAAGAAATATCTCTGGAACCAGAAGTTGAAGTGGATTTGGGTGAGGATGAGGTGCTTGAAGTTAGTGGTGACCTTTCCGATGAAGAAGAGATGCTTCTGGATGCACTAAATGGCATTGATGAGGAAGAAGAAATAACTCTCGAAGTGACTGGTGATGAGTTATTACTTGAGGATGTAAGTGAATTTTCTGATGAAGCTGATGGTGATGATTCGATTGAGATAATGGCTGGCGAAGATCTTGAAATTTCGCTGGATGAGTCGTTGCTAGATGAAAATGACTTTGTTATAGAAATAGATGAGTCGAGTGACCTGGAAGAAGTTGAAGAAGTTTCCGGATTGGATATGGATCCGATGTTGTTCCAGATTTATTACGATGAAAGTAACGGACATTTACAAATCGTAAAAGATCAAATTGCCAAACACGAATCAGGTGTTCAGATACTGGAAGCGAACAATGATTTAATTAGAGCGTTACATACTTTATTTGGTAGTGCGCGAACTGCAGAAATAGAAGCGATTGCCGAAATAGCTGGTTCAATAGAAAAATATGTAGTGGCTAGGGAGGACGCTGAAGATTCATTAATTCCAGATGATGTAGTTGGGCTTATTGTTGAGGTGGTGCATAATATTGAGGAGATGCTTGGAGTATTGAAAGCAGGCAAGATGCCAGAGTCTAATAAGACTTTGTTGGATGCAATAAATAAAGCTGTTCAGGATGAGTTGCAGCGTCAATTGCAGGATTCTTTGTCTTTAAATGAAAAGCCTGCGAAAGCAATGACGGATGTAAGTCGAAATGCAGAAGAGTTACAGCCAGAACAAGAAACATCGATAGAACAAGCTGCCGATAAAGAAGAAGCATTGTATACCTATGGTGATGTTGATGATGATCTAATTGATATCTTTCTGGAAGAAGCAGAAGAATTGCTGGAAGACTGTGAAAGTACGCTGACTAAACTTCATGAGAATGAAGATGATTCTGTAAGTATTAACGAATTGCAGCGCCACATGCATACCTTGAAAGGTGGTGCGCGCATGGCTGCCTTAGTACCAGTGGGCGATCTTACACATGAGCTTGAGTCATTGGTTATAACTCTAGCGGAAAATAAAATCGAGGCAAGTAAGGCGTTTTTTGATGTTTTACATGAGTCGCTTGATACGCTAAATAATATGCTTGAAATGGTTAAACAGCGACAGGCGATTAAATCATCAAACGATCTTATAAATAGAGTTAAAGCAATTATGCGCGGTGAAGCTATTGAGCAGCGTACGGTTGAACGTTTTGATTTGGATGTTGATGATCTTCATGGTGGTGATACTGAAGATTTGCTAGCTGATGATGTAGTCAGCCATGAGATTCTGGAAGAAGAACCTGAGGAAGTGCTTGAGACGGACAGCATTGAGGTTGGTGAAGCTGTTGAGGCGCCACACCGTAGACAATCTGATCTTGAAAAAGATAAGCCTCATTGGGGTGAGCGTGCCACCGATGTTAATTTTAAAGATTCTCAGGAACAGGTTCGTGTTCGTGCAGACTTGCTTAATAATCTGGTGAATTATGCGGGTGAAGTAAATATTCATCATGCGCGTATGGGTAAGCAGATTACTGATATGGGTTTCAACCTTAAAGAATTAGATCAAACAGTAGTCAGGCTGAAAGAGCAACTACGTAAACTTGAAATTGAAACAGAGATCCAGATTCGTTCGAGTTATGAAAAAGAAGCGGACGATTATGATGAAAACTTTGATCCGCTGGAAATGGATCGTTATTCGACTTTGCAGCAACTGGCGCGAAGCTTATCTGAGACCGCGAGTGACGTAGACAGTATTAAAGATATTCTTTCTGAAATTGCCGGTGATTCCGAAACTCTATTACTGCAGGAATCAAGGATTAGTACTGATTTGCAGGAAGGTTTGATGCGCACACGCATGGTACGTTTTGGTGGTATGTCAACACGCCTGCGTCGTATTATTCGTCAAACTGGCAGAGAGTTGGGTAAAGAAGTTGATGTGGAAATTGTTGGTGAAGAACAGGAGGTTGATCGTACTATTCTTGACCGTGTAGTTGCACCGCTTGAACATATGCTACGTAATGCAGTGGCGCATGGTATTGAGCTACCAAAAGATCGTTTGGCAGCGGGTAAGCCCGAGACAGGCTCCATAAAGATTACCGTAGGTCGTCAGGGTACTGACGTTATCGTTAAAGTTGAAGATGATGGTGCAGGCATTAATGTTGACGCCATTCGTAAGAAAGCTATCAAACAAGATTTGCTCGAAGAAGATAATGAATTGACAGACCATGATGTGTTGCAGTTTATTCTCAAGAGTGGTTTCAGTACGGCCGAGGAAGTTACACAGGTTGCAGGCCGTGGCGTCGGCATGGATGTTGTGGATAGTGGAATTAAACAACTTGGTGGTGTGCTTGAAATCGATACCGAGCATGGCAAGGGCACCAGCTTCCGCGTCAGGCTACCACTAACATTAGCGATTAATCAGGCACTGTTAGTTGATACGGGTGAAGATATTTATGCGGTACCACTGGCGAGTATTGAAGGCGTGGTTCGAATTACTGGTACCGAGCTTCAAGGTTTTTATGACAGCGGTGATTTAGAATACGAATTTAATGGTATTAATTATGAGCTCAAGCATCTGGGCTCTATGCTTACTGGTCAGCAGGTAAACTACGCCGATCAGGGTCAACTGTTCCCTGTGTTATTGGTGCACGTGGGCGATCAGCATTTTGCATTGCATGTTGATGATCTACTAGGGCGACGTGAGATTGTGATTAAACCAGTAGGTGCGCAGATTAGTACAGTTCGTGGCATTGCCGGTGCGACAATTTTAGCTGATGGTCGTGTAGTACTTATTTTGGAAATGTCATCATTGGTTGTTGGCGAGAGTTTGTTTAAACAGGTCGTTTCAGAAGTAGAAGTAGAAGAGGTAGTAGTTGCTGCTGAAACTGAGCCAACCATAATGGTGGTAGATGACTCGATTACCATTCGTAAAGTTACAGCTAGAATTCTTGAGCGCCATGGTATGAAAGTGATATTGGCTACAGATGGTGTTGATGCAACTAATAAATTGCAGGAACAGGTGCCTGATTTAATGTTGCTGGATATTGAAATGCCAAGAATGGATGGTTTTGAATTGGCAACCTATATGCGAAATGAAGACAAATTAAAAGACGTACCGATTATTATGATTACGTCACGTACCGGCAGCAAGCATAAGGAACGAGCGAAGAGTATTGGTGTGGAGCAATATCTTGGTAAACCTTATCAGGAAGAAGAACTGATGAAAAATATTAATGCATTGTTAGATCTGGCTTAAAAAGATGGCGCATAACATACAAGTTATAAAATGCATGATTCTGACATTGCGCAGTGAAAATGTTCTTGTGCCTAGTGCCTCAGTCGCTGAGATGGTGTCTGCACAGGGTGCTATGGTTGTTAATAATATGCCAGATTGGTATGTCGCAAAAATGAGATGGCATGGTGTTGATGTTCCATTGGTATCGTTTGAAGCTGCGGCAGGTGAAAAAATTAAAGCGGTCAATCAAAATACGCAGATTGCTATGATTTATACAGCCAGTGATGATGAATCGAGATACCCGTATATTGGTTTGGTCGTATCAGGTGTGCCACATGTGACGCAGTTTAGTCGCGATCAGATTGTTACCGATCCAGAGTCCTTACTAGAAACGAATAAACGACTGATGGTGTCACAAAAGATTCGCATTAATGGTGCGGCAGTCAGTATTTTAGATATTGATGGTATCGAATCTATGATCAAGGAAGCTGAAGCCGGCTGATAGTTGACGCCTTGTTTTTCGTTTAGGTCTTAGCCTAAATCACCCCATAAAGTTTGAGCGATCGCAATGCAAGCAGGTCCCGCTGTTTCGGTACGAAGTATTCTTGGTCCCAAGGATATTGAAATAAAATCATTATCAGTCGCAAGCTGAATTTCTTCCTCTGTAAAACCACCCTCTGGTCCAATTAATATACAGATGTTGTTTTTTGGTGTTGGCATGCTGTTTACGGTTTTATTTCCCCCGGGTGCTAATATAACTTTTTGATCTGAGAGGGTGTTTTGTACAACTTGTACAAAATCAATGGCAGGTTTGATTTCAGGTATAAAGCATCGTCCTGATTGCTCACAGGCACTAATGGTGATTTGTTGCCAATGATTTAATTTTTTTTCAGCTCGTTCGCCTTTTAGGCTGGTGCCTGTTTTTTGGCAGATGACAGGAACGATTGTGTGCACGCCTAATTCAGTTGATTTTTGTATGCAGGTATCCATTCTGTCGCCACGAGAAATGCCCTGTAATAGAGTGATGTTTAAAGGTGATTCATTATCAATTCTGGTTTTAGATTTTATGTGAACCAGGCAGTGCTTGGTGTTTTCTTCCAGAATTTCAGACAGGTATTCATAACCATCACCATTAAAAAACATGACCTCTGTGCCTTTTTTTGCCCGTAGTACACGAATTAAATGGTGTGATGACTTTTTATCAAGAGCAATTTTTTGTTCTAAGTTAAGTGTCGAAGAATGATAGAGTCGAATCATGCTTGTGTGCCTCTATCCATGCGCGGGAATAAAGTTATTTGATTTTATTCCAGATATTCAGAATGGCATCAGATTGATTTAGTGTATAAAAATGCAGTCCAGGTGCGCCTGCCTGTAATAATTGCTCGCATAAGTGAGCAACAACATTAGTGCCAAATTCACGCAAACTATCAAGATCATCTTCATAGGCAGCGAGTTGTTTTCTAATCCATCTTGGGATTTCAGCGCCGCAACCATCTGAAAAACGTACCAGATTGGCATAATTAGTAATTGGCATAATGCCGGGGACAATAGGTATGTTTAGTTGAGCCTGTTCACATTTTTCAACAAAATTAGTGTAGGCATCAATATTATAAAAATACTGTGTAATAGCTGAATTAGCACCAGCACGTGCCTTGTTTAAAAAATATTTAAAATCCTCATCCGGTGAGACTGATTCAGGGTGGTACTCAGGATAGGCTGCGATTTCGATATGAAAATGATCGCCGGTTTTTTCCCTGATGAAAGCAACTAATTCATTTGCGTACGATAGTTCATTATCAGGACTACCTTGCTCAGGAATGTCGCCTCTCAATGTTACCAGTCGATTAATGCCAAGTTCGATGTATTCATCGAGTAAGTCAGCGAGTTGCTGTTTAGTTGAGCCCATGCACGAGATATGTGGTGCAATAATTTGTTGCTTGTCAGAACAAAGTTGCTTAACAGTTTCCATTGTGCGGTCACGAGTTGTGCCGCCAGCACCGAAGGTAACTGAAAAAAATGCAGGGTCAATTGTGTTATTTAATTTCTGGTGTGTAGCAATCAGTTTTTCCATTCCAGCATCAGTTCGCGGCGGAAAAAATTCACAACTAATAACTGGCTTGTTGATGTTATCAATACTCATGGCATTCTATTGTTTGAGTGTGTTCAGTTTAAAATTCGACCAGCACCGCATGGTAAACGAGTACGGTGTTGGTCGTCTTAAATGAAGTTAGTAACGGTAGTGCTCAGGCTTGTAGGGGCCTTCAACAGGTACGTTAATGTAATCTGCCTGTGTCTGTGACAAAGGTGTTAGATACGCGCCAATCTTCCCAAGATGAAGTCGAGCAACTTTTTCATCGAGTTGTTTAGGCAGGATGTACACTTGATTGTCATAGTTATCAGCGTTTGTATAGAACTCCATCTGCGCCATTACCTGATTAGTAAACGAAGCAGACATTACAAAGCTAGGATGACCTGTAGCGCAGCCGAGGTTTACCAAACGACCTTTAGCGAGGATGATGATGCGTTTACCATCAGGGAAAATAACGTGATCAACCTGTGGTTTGATTTCATCCCACTCGTATTTTTCTAGTGAAGCGATATTGATTTCAGAATCAAAGTGACCGATGTTACAAACGATAGCTTCGTTCTTCATAGCAACCATGTGATCGTGGTCGATAACGTTTACATTACCCGTTGTGGTAACAAAAATATCACCAATGCTTGATGCTTCATTCATATCAACAACGCGGTAACCTTCCATTGCTGCCTGCAATGCACAGATTGGATCGATTTCAGTCACCATTACAGTCGCGCCCATGCCACGGAAAGCCTGTGCACAACCTTTGCCCACATCGCCATAACCGAGCACAACGCAAATCTTGCCCGCGATCATCACGTCAGTCGCGCGTTTGATGCTGTCGATGAGAGATTCACGACAACCGTAGAGGTTGTCGAATTTCGATTTGGTAGCTGAATCGTTTACGTTCATCGCAGGGAACATCAGTTCGCCAGCTTCCATCATCTGGTACAGACGGTGAACACCAGTGGTAGTTTCTTCAGTAACGCCTTTTACGTCATTGACAATATCTGTCCACTTAGTGCTGCCATCGCTGATAGTGCGTTTTAGTACATCGAGAATAGCAACCCATTCTTCGTTGTCATCCGCTTTAGCAGCAGGAATAGCGCTAGCACCGCCGGCTTTTTCGTACTCAGCGCCTTTGTGTACCAGTAGAGTCGCATCACCACCATCATCAAGGATCATGTTGGGAGTGCCACCATCAGGCCAGGTTAGTGCTTGTTCAGTACACCACCAGTATTCTT
>JAGLQT010000070.1 GCA_023136715.1 Gammaproteobacteria bacterium
TAGATATTAATACCAGTGGTTTGCTGCTGTTTACCAATAATGGTGAGCTGGCAAATCGTATGATGCATCCTTCACATGAAATTGAACGTGAATATGCTGTGCGTGTTATAGGCGAAGTTACAACGGATAAAATCAAGCAGTTGACAAAAGGTGTCGAGCTTGAAGATGGTCCTGCACATTTTGATGATATTGTTGATGTTGGTGGTGAGGGAAAAAATCACTGGTATCACGTGGTTTTACGCGAAGGTCGTAATCGTGAGGTTCGACGTTTGTGGGAAGCGGTGGATGTAACCGTGAGTCGTTTAATGCGTGTGCGTTATGGGGCAGTGACTTTACCCAAGAGTATAAGGCCGGGAAAATCTATGGATTTAGAACAGTCAGAAGTGAAACAAATGATGGAAGCTGTGGGTCTAACTCTTGATGAGCAGGGTATTCGTCAAGAGCAGGACAGGAAGAGAAAAACGAAACACTTTAAAGCAAGAGGACGTTAGTGCTGGAGTGTTAGTTGTTCAGATTTACAGTAGTGCGGAGTGAGTATGAACGTTACTAAGCATAAAATTATAGCCTTTCTTTTTTCGCTGTTTTTTATCTTGCCGCAATTCTCAAATGCGGCGGACGAAACAGAATTATCAGCGGCGCTTGTCAATCCCGGTTACGCTGAAAAACCCGCCTGGTTCAAAGTTTCCTTTCTCGATATTTACGAAGACATTGCCGATGCTACGGATAATGATAAGCGCGTCATGCTTTATTTTTATCAGGATGGCTGCCCCTATTGTAAAAAATTACTGGAAGATAATTTTGGACAACGCGGCATCGCAGACAAAACCCAAAAATATTTTGATGTTGTTGCGATTAATATCTGGGGCAATAATGAAATCATCGTCGGCGATGATGAATTCACAGAAGCAGAATTCTCTGCAGCTCTAAAAGTTCAATATACGCCCACCCTGATTTTCTTTAACGAAGATAATAAAGCTGTTTACCGTGCTAACGGTTATTACCCGCCAGAAAAATTCCATACCGTGCTTGATTATGTCGGTCAGCGTATGGAGAAAAAAATAAGCTATCAGGACTATCTCGCCAAAGTAGATCCGCAACCTGCCAGTGGTCAGCTGCACACCGACGTTATTAATATAAAAAATCCTAAAAACTTGCAGCAGGCATTGTCAAAAGATAAACCTTTGCTAGTTATGTTTGAACAAAAGCAATGCGCGACCTGTGATGAATTGCACAACGATATGCTGAAAAGGGAGGAAGGCAAGAAACAGTTGAGTCGATTCAATGTGACCTTGCTGGATATGTGGAGCGATGAAAAAATTATTCGCCCTGATGGCAAGCAGGTAAAAATTCGTGACTGGGTCAAGCAGCTGGATGTTAAATATGCGCCCAGCATGGTTTATTTTAATGCAAAGGGGGAAGAGGTTTTTCGAACGGATGCTTATTTGAAATCTTTCCACACGAATTCAGTGATGGATTATGTGGCGTCGGGTGCTTATAAAACTCAGCCTAATTTTCAGCGCTACATCGACATCCGTGCCGATGAATTACGCGAGCAAGGTATCGAAGTAGATTTAATGAAGTAGCATCCTGGTTATTTGAAGTCATCTAGCGTAAAAGTCTTACCAACCACACCGTTACAATTACCATTAATCAAGTACACGAAGGGCGCACTAACGTCTTCAGGCTTGTTCATTTCTCGGGCGTCTTCAGCGGGGTAGGCACGCGTTCTAAAGCTGGTGCGTACTGGACCGGGATTCAGTGCATTGACCGTGATGTTTTGTGATTCCAGTTCATCGGCGAGTATCGTCATGAGGCTTTGCTGGCCAGATTTAGCTACCCCATAAGCGCCCCAGTAAGCCGTAGTTTTTGGGTCTGCGGTAAATATAATCGCACCATGAGAAGACTTTTTGATCAAAGGAATACAAGCTTTAGTAAGCAGGAAAGGGGCGTTTAGATTAACCTGCATGACTCGATACCAAAGCTCGGTATCAAAAATCTCCATCGGGGTAGATGCGCCTAGCCAGCCAGCGTTATTGAATAAGGCATCTAGTCGGCCAAATTCTTTTTCTATATTGTCATGTAGGTCGTCATAGTCATCTGCTGAAGCACCGCTTAAATCCATCGGGTAAATGGCAGGTTCTTCACCGCCAGCTGCAACGATTTCATCATAGACCTGTTCTAACTTATGAATGGTTTTACCTAGCAGAATCACCGTTGCACCACGTTTTGCGCAGTCCAGTGAGACGGCTTTGCCTATGCCATCACCCGCGCCAGTAATTAGAATAATTCTGTCATCAAGTTTAATTTGATCAATATCGTTTATCATCGCGGGTTTCCAGATTCATATTTGAAGCATGTATGTGATAATCGGCATTTTACAGGGAAATTAATCTGGATTCTGCCTCTGTTTTGGAATGTTTGTAGCAATATGTGACGATGAGAAAAATAAACTAATGAAATACGCAGATATACAATGGCGAGATGGCCAGCCTTACAATCCCGGTTACGATGATATTTATTATTCAAGTACGGGTGGTCGTGAGGAATCGGAGTATGTTTTTCTTGAACACAATCATCTTGCTATGCGCTGGCAGAAACTGGTAGCAGATGAACCTTTTATTATCGCAGAAACAGGATTTGGTACTGGGCTGAACTTTATCTTATCGATGAAGGCCTGGCTGGAACAGGGGAATCCCGGTACTTGTTTACATTATGTGGCTGTTGAAAAACATCCTGTTTCACCTGCTGATATCGCTAAAGTGGCAGAAAACTGGCCGGACTTGTCATCATTCTATGATGAGTTGCTATCTGTTTATCCTGTACCAGTGGAAGGTGAGCATTGCCGTGCTTTGTTTGATGGGCGAGTTTATCTGCATTTAATTTTTGAGGATGTTGTTGATGCGTTTGAGTCCAGGGAGATAGGTGCTGACGCCTGGTATCTGGATGGTTTTGGGCCGGATAAAAACGCTGATTTGTGGAGTGCTCAGGTTTTTAGGTTAATTGAAAAAAACAGCAAACAGGGTGCAACGCTTAGTACTTATACTGCGGCCGGTTTTGTTCGTCGTGGTCTGCAGGCCGCTGGCTTTGAAGTGAATAAGGTTAAGGGGCACGGTAAAAAAAGGGAGATGATTACAGCGGTACTTATAGATAAAAAATTACATCCATCTGATACGCCCTGGTATGTGTTAGAAAAAATAAAAGTTAAAAATAAAACAGCGGTGATTATTGGTGCGGGTCTGGTTGGTTTAACTACAGCCTGGTCATTGGTGCAACGAGGCTGGCAGGTCAGCCTTATTGAAAAACATGAAAACGTGGCGGAGGAAGCCTCGGGGAATCCCGCGGGTTTGTTGATGCCAAGGTTGTCGATCGACAATAAAAATGACGCCATGTTTTACACCAGCGCATTATTGTACGCCTCGAATTGTCTTGATCGATTGCAGCAGAAGTCGGAACAGAAGTTCTGGTTTCATGACGGCGTGTATTCCATTTTTAAAGCGGGCAAGGCTGAAAAATTAATCAACAAGCACGGTTATGCAAAACAGTTTATGGTAATTCTGGATCAGCCTGATTTACAGAATTACATTGATGACCAGACAGCGACGGTGAGTTTTTTCCCGGAAGCGGGCTGGGCTTCACCAAAAGGAGTATGTGAAAGTTTACTCCGCGCATGTGGTTCATCATTGAAGCTAATCAATAAGAATGTTGCTGATGTTGTTAAAGTAGACAACCAGTGGCAGGCTGTTGATGAACAAGGACAGAATATCGCCTGTGCTGAAGTCATGATTGTTGCCAATGGTGTTGGTGCAAATCAGTTTGAAGTAGTTTCATGGTTGCCGGTGTCGTCTGTGCGCGGGCAGATTACGGCGATACCGGCTAGTGAATCGAGTTTGTCATTGAACAAGGCGCTGAGTTTTGATGCTTACGTCACTCCTGAATATAAGGGAGTGCATTATGCTGGTGCGACCTATCGAGTCGGTGATGAAAACCAGCAATTAACGCAGGAAGAACAGGAAGAAACCCTGTCTCATCTTGAGCAGTGCCTGCCTGGCGTATTTGAAAAACCGGGACAGCTAAATGGTCGTGTCGGTTTTCGGCCTGTGAGTGATGACATGACAGCGATTGTTGGAGCGGCGCCAGATAAGCAAGCCTTTGCTGAAGATTATAAGGAGCTGCATCATGGCCGACCCAGTGCACAATATCCGCAGGCGAAATACCTGTCTGGTTTATACGTGAATGCAGCCCATGGATCGCGCGGGATATGCAGCAGTTTTCTTTCTGCAGAAATACTCGCCGCTATGATTGAAGGCACTCCTTTACCTGTGAGCAAGGGGGTTGTTGATCATCTGAGTCCGGCACGGTTTTTGATACGGAAACTCAAGCGAGGGAAATTATTGGAATAAGGGCTCTGGCTCCTTGTTCGTAGTACTGCTGAATAATACTTGACTATTTTACT
>JAGLQT010000071.1 GCA_023136715.1 Gammaproteobacteria bacterium
TTGCAACAGTGCCTTTACCAGCACCCGGCGCACCTAAAAGAATCAGTTTCATGGGGTATCCTCAATATAGTTAATGTCTGTGAAGAGATGGCGTATATCGATCCCATCTGCGCACGTGAAAAAATGAGCGCGTATTTTCTTGTTTTTACAGCATTAAAGCAAATAAATTTGTGGGTAGAGGGGATAGGTGGAAATACATGAAAAAGCGGTTTCGAGCCCATTTGATGGAATAATTTAGATAGAATACTCAATAACTTAGCAATTTTTATTTAGCTGGATACGAAAAAAGTGAACCCATATAGCGCGATACAGGCCAAATTGAGCCTGTCACAGCCATTACCCCATACCCCAGATTGGTCGGCTGCCCCTGATTTCATCGAGCTCATTGTCGAGCATGCTTTGCAGGCAAAACCTGAAGTGATAGTTGAGTGCAGCAGTGGTTTAACTACGCTGGTGCTGGCTCAATGCTGCCAGTTCAATCAGAAGGGTTGTGTCATCAGTCTGGAAAATGGCGAAGATTATGCTGAAAAAACGTGTCAGCAATTAAAAGAGTTTGGCCTGGAAGATTATGCGCAGGTGATTCATGCACCGCTGGAAAAAGTCGCATTGAGTGACAATGAGTACGACTGGTACAGCCTGAAAACGTTACCGGAGGTATCGATTGATATGCTGGTGATCGACGGGCCACCAGGCTTTATCCAGAAAAATTCCCGCTATCCGGCATTGCCGTTATTGTTAGACAGATTTTCAAAGCAGACCAAAGTGTTTCTGGATGATGCTGCCAGGGACGATGAAAAAGAGCTGGTTGCTCACTGGCAGGACGAGTTCTCAGGTGTTGAACACGAATATCTTGAGTTCGAGCGAGGTTGCTCGGTGCTGGATATAAAAAAAGCTAGCTAGCGTTGTAGCTGGTATTCCATTCGGAGAGTGCCGCCTCAAGATCACCTTCAGCATTGATGCTGGTCCAGAATTTCCTGAAATCCTGTTCAGCATTTTCCAGGCTAAAACTTAGCGTGTGCGTTTTACCCTTAAGGAAAAGCGCGATATTGCTTTCAACCGTTTCAATGTAATCCTGCGCTAATTCAAGCGCAGAATCATTTTGTGTTTCCTGAAAAAAAATACCTTCGCGATAAGCTTTCATAATGCCGAAGTTATTGCGCCGGGCAAAGCTTTCAGCCGTTGTGTTTTTATCGCGACTCAGGTGAACATAAAAAGCATTATCACCATAAACCTGATCCAGTCTGCCCAGTATCCATGACAGGCGGTTGTCGGCTTCGATGTGGTTTTCTGGATAGCTCAGGCGTTGTTCGCCGATCAAAGTGCAGCGCGATTCGTGCGCGGCTGAAAAATTACTTATATGCTGGCAGGCTTTGATGAACGTAGTGGAGCCACAACGACCGGTATTAAGAATAAAAATATTCATTTTAGAAGTGCTTCCCATTTAGCGCGATCAGTTTTATAACTGATGATGGCCTGCAATATTTCACTGTGGCGTTTCTGCTGATTAGCTTCGTCATTTATCAGCCTGTGCCCCTGCGATTTTACGCCGAAGTTGTGGTCAATATTGTTAATAAAATGTTGAATCTGTAATTTCGCCTGCGCTGTCTCGCTGTGCTTATTCCACCAGCTTCGCTCATCATGGAAAATCGATTTAAGCGTTGCCAGTTTTTCGATGATCTGCTGGTGCTTGGATTTGTATTTCTGATGAAGCGCCTGTTCAGTGTCGCTTAAAGCTGATTCAATGGTGTTTTTATCCAGTGCCTGATTCGGGTAGCCTGGCTCACCCAGCTTCTCAACGGTGAATAGCATCACGTCGCCGAAGAACTGGCGCTCGAATTCATCGGAAAGATCGACGTGTTCCTGCTCGCGATTAACGCCGGGTCTAAATTCTGATTCACCGGTCTCATCGGTGGTGCGTTTATGTAGCATGGGCAAGTTGGCGGAAACAAAGCGATCACCAATTTCAGATTTGATGATGCGCCCCAGCACGGGTCCTGCCATGCGTAATTTCAGCGTTGCGAAAGAGATAAAAAACTTAAGGCATTCAGGCCTGAAGGCATAGTTGCCTGTGTAGATGGTTCGAGCTGCGATGGTGTCAGACAGTGATCCGCTGTAGTCAAAGTAGGTGACGCGCGTCGGGTGTTCACCATCAAAGAATCGGTTAAGTTTGCTGGCAAAATCATTGAAGCAGTCAAGGTGGTTATGATTGTTTTTTAGAGTGCAGGCGTATTGATAAGACTGTGTCGATTTTTTAAAACCAAAAAGGTCAGCCATATCGTGGTAAGCCGCATCGTCGCTGGTCTGAGTCTCGCCATGAAAGTGGCAGGCTGTGGCTGGTTCATTATTAGCAATCTGCTGCAAAAAATCGATCACGTCATTCTGGAAGTTGCCCGCCATCACCGCCGGCGAGACCGGTGGATCACCAACAACCTTGCCGGTGAGTATGTTGACTTCACCGCGGCTAAATATTTCATTGAGATGGTAGAAATAGTTGATGGCGTAAATATCTTTCTGCCCCTCACTGGTGGCAACCTTGATCTTGAATTCCTGGTCACTGTCGATGAAGTAGAAAATATTTTTTTCATCACTATCGCGCTCTATCTCGTTCAGTCGTAGATAAGCGATGTTTCTGGTGATGGCCGCGCCTTTGTGCGAAAAGTCATCCGGATACTGGCTTAAGGCGTAGCGCCCCAGTATTGGCTCAAAGCTGTCTGCTTTCTCGCCCAATTTTTTTATCTGCTCAATCTGCTCATGAATACCGAAATATTCAGTCGTCAGGCCCATATCATAAAACTGCTCGCAGGTTTCTTTGTGCTGCGTGATGCTTTCTTTTTTCTTCGAATCATCCGCGACAATTACCGTGATTTTTTGGTATCTGTCGTTGAGTGTGCCGCCATACTGATACAGCTCGCATAGGGTCAGTATACTGTTCAGGCATTGTTGTAAGTGTATCGGGCGGTCAGCAACAGGAATGACAATGTGGAATTTGTATCTATTATTTTCCTGTTGCTTAAGACTTTCTTTGATTAATGCTTCCTGCGCACGAAAAATAGTTTGATAGTAGGAGATTGTTTCATCGTCAGGGGTGCCGTCCCAGATATTGTGTTCGATAATGGGGATTGCTTCTGCGTAGATGTTAAGCAGGCCGTATATGCTATCCGTGTTAGTTAGCTGTTTGCCAAGCTCAAGGAGTTTATCGTTACCAGGGTAACGATCCAGAAAATACCTGAGTGCTTGTTGATTTGCTGGTGACATTCAGCTGTTAGCTTTTATCGTCTGGAAGAATAATTAGGGAAGGCGTCTTTATTGATCATGACTTCGATAAGATTGATAGCATCGGAAAAATCAGTGGACTTAAACAGTGAATCTAAATCGTCTTCGTTCTCAATGCGCTGATGGTTGATGCCAAAAGATTTCGCCAGTACTTCATAATCAGGATTGATGAAGTCGCAATTGATAAAGCGTTCTTCATACTGCTGAAACTGATTTTTTCTGATTAATCCCATGGTGGAATTATTAAACATGACGATGTTGAGCGGGATACCGTAATTCACAGCGGTCATTATTTCCATGCAGCACATCTGGAAGCCGCCATCGCCGAGCACGGCAAAGGTGGTTTTTCTGTCTGAGAATTGCGCGCCGATAGCAGCGGGTATGGCGTGGCCTAATGAGGAAACACCGGAGTTCGGGTAATAACGATTGTTGCTGGAAACGTTAAAAAAGTTTTGCGCAAAAATAATGTTGTCGTCAAAAACGGTGATGTTCTCAGAGAAGTGTTCTTCCAGTTTGAGAAAGAAATTCTCGACCAGTGAAAACGTTGATTTAAAAATAGCGCAGTTGCTTTCAGCTTCTGGATTGTCACCGCCATTGATCGGAATGTATTCCTTGAGCACGTTTTCGGCGGAATAATGATTGATGTTATCCAGCACCGCACCCAGAACTTCGTTGATATCGCCCTGAATCGCAATGTCGGTTTTGAATACTTTTTCCAGCTGGCCATAATCACTGTCGACCTGGATTATTTTTTTACCTGCCAGTAATTTTTTATCCCACAGATAGCTGGTGCGCTCGTTGAAAGCCGCGCCGAGAAAAATCACCAGATCGGCGGTTTCTTCGATGTATTTATAAGCATGGCTGTATGAGGTGACACCCAGGCTGCCCAGTGATAATTTTGACTGCTCACTAATAGCGCCTTTGCCCTTGAGGCTGCTGGTGACAGGAATGTTGAGTAACTCGCTGAGTTCGGTAAGTCGGGCCTGTGCACCGGATTTGATGCAGCCATAGCCGGCGATAATGACCGGGTTCTTTGCCTGTTGAGTCAGCTCGACGAAAGTATTGACCGGCTGAGAGTCCTTGTTGAGCGCACACAGGTGCTTTTCTGTTTTGATGTTGTCGAGGATGCTGTCGTCGACCAGCTCCTTCTGCACGTTGTATGGGAAGCTGAGCAGGACAGGGCCTGGACTATCGGATAACAGAATTTTCGAGGCCTGATTCAGCACATTTTCCAGATAATCGGTACGCTCGACCACTTTATTGTAACGAGTGATGCCTTTGAACAGCGCGCTCTGGTCGATGCTGCCGCCTTCACCTGAACTTTCCTGCAGGCCGCCTTTACCGAAAATATAGGTCGGCGCTTCGCCGGTAATAATGAGTACCGGTTGTTTGTCGGCATAGGCGTTGGCAATGCCGGTGACCAGGTTGGTTGCACCCGGGCCAGCGGTGGTGATACAGGCACCAATCCTGCCGGAAGCGCGGTTGTAGCCACCCGCCATGAAGGCCGCGCCCTGTTCGTGTTTGGCGAGAATGCTCTGGATGCTGGAATCGTACAGGCTGTCATACACCGGTAGAATGTGCGCACCGGGCATACCGAAAATGGTATCGATACCCAGCTGTTCCATGTATTTGACTAATAACTCGCTAACTTGAACTTTCATACATTATTTTTCGAGCAGTATCTCAAACGAGCTCTTTTATTTTTATGTCCGGGACTTAAGAAAGTTGGATTCTAACACCAGATGAAATTAGTATCTTGTCTGATGCCTGGCTTTGCCTGTGGTACCAGTCGGAGTCTATTTTAGTCGTTAGATAAGGCTTTCTGAATTAGCGGAACCAGTGGTTCAGGTAGCTGAACACTACCCGATAATGCAAACTGCTGACCCGGTTCACTCATTTTTCGCCATGTCTTACGAATAATATCAATCCATTTCGCTTCATCGTATTCGGGGTGTTTGTTTGCGAATGCCAGCATATAGTGTTCAATAAAGACCAATGCGGCGATATCTTCAACCAGTTGTGTGTCCGGGTTTTTCTTTAGGGCTTTTTTGCCTACGGCAAGTTTTACTCTTTCCAGGCTATCTTCACTGTAACCCGCCTTCTCCATCAACGCAGCCAGTGTTTCAGCATGAAAGGTATAAAGCGCAGTGCGCCACTGGTGGTAGCCTTTGCGGTTCATTGGGTAATCGCTACGCGGTGACTTCCAGCGTTGTATATGCTGTGCCTGAATAGCCAGTTTCATTGCACCATCAGTATCGGGTGTGAAACGTTCCAGCATGTCGGACATGTGATGAGAATATAATAATTCTTTAGGCCATTCCTTATTCTCCGCATCTACCACTGTGTTTGGGTCTTCGCTATTGGCCTGGTTGATAAGGTCTCTTGCTGTTTCAAATGCTTGCTGTGACATGTTGTTTCTCATGGGCTAGAAAATTAAAGTCCTGATTATATTCAATAACTGGATAAATATTCAGCCGAAAGTGTAGGTTTAAATAATCATTTCTTCTAATATGATATCCATTATTTTCTGAGATCAGCACCGCTTAATGAAGAAGAGCAATATTACAGTTACCATTGAAGATGGCCTTAAAGCGCTGGATTCGTTACTGATACTCAGTGTCCAGCAGCGCTCAGTGGTTTCAGTATGCCAGTCCGAGATCGATAAAGTTGTCATTGCAGGTTTTGCTGCGCAGGCGACTTCATTACCCGGTGCATTTTACAGGCACACGACAATACAGCCGTTAGAAGATAATGAAATCGACCTGTTTGTGCAGCTTAGTTCCGAGCTGGGCCAACGCAATACACCAGGCGGATTACTGGGCAAGCTGGAAGACTTGCTTGTTGAGTATTATCCAGAGGCCAGATTGTCCGTCGATAAACAGGCCGTACTGGTCAAGTTTGCTGAGGTTTCATTTCGTGTCACACCCTGTTTTTATCAGGATAAAAAAGGCTATGTCATCGCCGATGGTAAAAATGACAAGTGGCTAAAGACAGACCCCAGTATCTTTTATTACGCGCTAGACGATGCCAATAATCGACATAAAGGTCTGTTGCTGCCGGTGATCCGAATCATCAAACACTGGAACCGGCGTAATGGCAACTGGTTTAATGACTATTATCTGGAATTAATGGTTAAGCATGCACTGGATGGTGTGAAATTTGATTCATACGTGCAGGCGATTAAATATGTGTTTAAAAAGGCGATACGCTTAGTGGTATTCACCATTGATGACCCTTCGAATTTTGGCAAACAGATGGAAGGCCTGAAAGATGTTTTCAAAATGGTCGAAGCCATGCTGAGTTTTCAGGATTGCCATGGACACATCGTCAAAGCAGAACATTTTGAAAAACGTGGTGATCTCATTTCTGCCTATAAGGAGTGGGGCAAGATTTTTGCCGATGATTTCCCCAGTTATGTGGATATTATGGCCGAGAAGTTGGAGGCTAATGGGATTAGTGGTGTAGAAGCACTTCAAATAATGCGAGATGCTACGTAGGTTGGGTTGAATGATTTTTATGAAACCCAACAGGTTTATAAATGTTGGGTTACGGCAAAGAGCGCCTAACCCAACCTACCGTACTTATGTGCATTATTTTACCAGTATTTTTGGTCATTCAATGCCTCGACACAATGAGAAGTTCCTTCCATTGCTTTTATAGAGCTACCATCAAGTGATTGAGCTAACCAACCTTCTGGATAAGTAAGTTTAAGTGGCGCTTTTACAATGCTTTCACTGATAGGGTTGAAGCCAACCTTAGAATAAAAATTTGGGTCGCCGTATGTGAATACCATATCAACACTTAGTGATTTCAAATGACTGATACCATAGTTAATTAGTTGTTGGCCCTTGCCTTTCCCTTGCTCGTTGGTGGCGATCGCTACTGGTGACAAGATGAAAGCTATTTTTTCACCAGGCACATCAAGACGACTAAAAAGTATGCTTCCTACTATGTCACCACCGGAGATCGAGACAAAACCAATCAAGTCTTGTGGCTCTGTCGTTGCGATTAACTCAGAAACCAAATTACCAATAAGCTGACCTTCTGTTTCACCTTCTGAGGTGGAGAAAACTTTAGTAAAGAGCTCAATAACCTCTTGAGATTGTGATGAATCAAATAGAGATAATTCCATTTTTAAACCGTATCCTACAAGTTTATTTTGTACCGATTGAGCACGTAACGCCATGCTAAGCGGCGTGTTTTTTACGTCCGCTTGAGCTACTTGTTAAATGTTTGTATAGCCTGACAAGTAAAATTAACAAAATAACGCCACCTAGTATAGGAGCAATGAATAAATTAAAGACGGAGCCCCAAAAGATATATGCTGTTTGCCAAGTATGGGCATTTTTGAAATTGTAGTTAATAGTAAGCTTCGTTTTAAATTTTGTTAATTCAGTGTCTACATTTAACACCCGGATATTAAATTGGTAATTACCTCTAGGTAGGATAAAGTCACCATAACATCTATATACGTGCGTATTTGACCACCCACATGAATCATTAGAAGATGTTTTATTAGTTTTTATTTCAATATTGTCTTTTATAATTTCCCACTCTAATAGTAAAGGAAAACCTTTATATTCAGGGTGCGTCATTGGACCAATAGTGTTTTGAAGGTATTCGAAATCCTTATCTTCTCTAGCGAATAGTATTTTAACGTCATACTTTTGTTGCATAGGGATAAAAATATTGAAAGTTTCTTGCTCAGTTGAGCTTAGCGATATATCCGCATTTAGTGGCGCTTTCGTGAAATGAAGATCAAAAACGTAAGTAGTTACTACGTTTGTTATTAAAACGAATAGCGTAATGATGGCGGCTCTATTGCTCATTTTTTACATTTAACGTTCTAGCTAAGAGGCTCGGCGCTTTTTGCCGAGTCCTGCCACGTTTTTTGTGGCGAACTTAAGCGCCTTGTATGGTCAAATCCCTTCATAAATTCTCCTTAGTGATAAAGTTAAGCTCGTAACCTGTTGTAGCAAGTTACCGGTTCAGTAATCCGATGAGCGATTGGTCTGCGAGACCGTTAACAAGCGTGGATGCTGAACCGACCCGATATTTATCTCGAACAGTCGAATGAGCTTAGAGCTCGAATTTAGCAAGATGGAGTCGTTATGGCAAATCTTACAAAGAGAAAAACAGTGGTCAATGTTGGTGTAGATGTAGGCAAGCAGTATCTGGATATATGCATCCATGAAAAAGACATCTACTGGCGTGAAGAGAATACAGTGACAGGTATCAAACGCATTCTTAAACGGTTATCTCATTATCACGTCGAGCGTCTGGTGATGGAAGCCACAGGGCGTTATGAATTTGAATTGGCGCAGCTAGCCTACACACGCGATATCCCAGTGTGTATCGTTAAACCGCTATTGGTACGACGCTATGCCGGCGCCAATGATCAATTAGCGAAAACAGACAAGATCGATGCCCAGATCATCGCCGAGTTCGGTGCTGTATTAAAACCCAAAACCACACCAGCAAAGAGCAAGAACCTGATTGCCATCAAAGACTTAATTACAAGACGGCGTCAGCTCGTTAACCTGCGCACACAGGAAATGAATCGAAAAGGTATTATGGGAAAAGGCATTGCTACCTCCATAAAGCGAACCATTAAACACCTGAATACAGAAATAAAACGCATAGAAAAACGCCTGTGCAAACACGTACAAGATCAGGCCGAATGGACAGAGAGACAAGGCTTATTAAAAACTGTCCCAGGTGTTGGTGACACGTTGATTTATACATTGCTGGCTGACTTACCGGAGTTGGGCGAACTGAACAATAAAGAAATAAGCAAACTAGTAGGCGTCGCCCCCATCAATAGAGACAGTGGCCGTATGAGAGGCAAACGAAAAATACAAGGTGGACGAGCAGGTATAAGAACCGTACTTTATATGGCTACCCTGAGTGCAACACAATGCAACCCGGTGATAAAAGCATTTTACAAAAAATTAGTGGCACAGGGTAAACATAAAAAAGTAGCACTCACCGCCTGCATGAGGAAATTTATAATCATCCTGAATACAATGATGAAGAACAAAACAGAATGGGCTTATTGATTATTTATTTAGGGGTTGACGCCACAGTCGCTTGTTAGGCATTATTCAACACCATTGTAAATTACAATTGCATGACCTGAGATAATTAACAGCAGTGAAACGGGGGTTATTTCTAAAATTGCAAATATTATTGAGTGTAACCCATGCCATGAGTTTGGCTCTCTTAACCAATCTATAAATGTTTCTGGGCCGAGCGTTGACAATATTAATAATGGTACTTGAAACCATGTGCCGTCTTTAAGATATATAAATATTTGGAAACCAATTACTCCAACACCAAATATAAATAAAAATATACCAATGCCTCTTAATGATTTTAACCAAGCTTTTTCTGATGCTGTAAGTCTGTTGAGATCGTATTTTCTCATATTGTTTTTACCTAAAATTAAATACATCTAAAGCCTCTGGCTTCAACTGCCCTTTTTTCACGAGCTTTTGCGTAATTGTTTTAAATATAGCAATGTCACTATCATTTGCACCACCAGGAATAACACTATTACCTAAGAAGAAGGCTAATGCTTTCATACGTGATGCATATTGTGGTGCGCCCATCTCTCTATGCTTTACACATCCAGACTTACCACTATAAGCATTAGTTTCAGCCGTTCGTATTTCTGCTTGGATAGCAGCAACCATATCAAGATAGTCAAGATTTTCGATACGTTGTATTGTTTCGGTAAAATCGTACATGTTTTTTATGCCTAACGTTTGAAATAAGGGGCGTGATCTAGCACCACTTTTGTGGACACTTTATGCGCACAGTTTTTCATAATTCTCAGGTGAATGATAGTCGATGCCGGAGTGCAAACGTTCTCGATTATAGAACTCAGTGAACTCAACAATATGCGCAACGGCTTCGATCTCATTCTCAAATTGTTTACCGTGTATTAACTCCGCTTTCATTGTATGAAAGAAAGATTCAGCAAAGGCATTATCAATAGGATTACCTTTGCGGCTCATGCTGCGCTGCATACCTGCATTGATCACCATATCTCGGTATTCATGTGCCGCATATTCAATGCCTTGATCCGAATGAAACAAACAGCCGGGTTTAGGCGGGTAACGATGTAAAGCCATGTGCAGCGCGCTTTTAGTCAGCTCAGTATTACGTTTTCGACTAAATGACCAGCCCACCACTTTACGGCTGAACAGATCAAGAATAACCGCATGATAAAACCAACCTTGCTGTGTTTTGATATAAGTAAAATCCCCGACCCACTGCTCACC
>JAGLQT010000072.1 GCA_023136715.1 Gammaproteobacteria bacterium
TTCTGCATAACCCCAATCAATAGGTAAAGCACCAACTGACATTTTATGGCGGTCAACAATAATTTTTGCGACTCGTGGATTAAGATTGAATCCATCTGGTAATTGCTGCATGGTATCGCTTAGCTTACGCATAACATCAACAGCCACACCGGTATCTACATCTTCCATGGTTGAGCAATGGGTAAAAGGCTTCCATTCAATGAAGTCTGAGGTATCAATTTCTTCATCCTGCAACTTATGCGGCACAACACAGTCACCCGCTTCGAGAGCCTTACGTACATCAAGCATCATTTGATCAGCTTGATTAGTACTAATAACGCCTTCTTCGGTCAGTTGCTGTGCATACAGATTACGCGTTGTCGCCAGTGAAGAAATTTTTTGATACATTATCGGCTGAGTTGCTTTTGGCTCATCCGCTTCATTGTGACCATGTCGGCGATAGCACATCATGTCGATGACCACATCTTTTTTAAACTTCATTCGATAATCGATCGCCAAACGTGTAACCCGCGCTACCGCTTCGGGGTCATCACCGTTAACGTGAAATATCGGCGCATCCACCATTTTTGCAATATCGGTACAGTAATGCGTCGAACGCGCATCATCCTGATTGCTTGTAGTAAAACCAATCTGGTTATTAACAATAATATGTACCGTGCCCTTTGTTGAATAGCCACGCGACTGCGACATCTGCAAAGTTTCCATGACTACTCCCTGCCCGGAGAATGCGGCATCACCATGTATTTGTAAGGCTATAACTTCAACGCCACCTGAATCTCCTCGCCTGAACTGCCTGGAGCGCACCGAGCCTTCAACAACAGGCGCAACAATTTCAAGATGCGAAGGATTAAATGCTAGCGCAAGATGTACCGGACCACCGGGTGTGCTCATATTGGATGAAAACCCAAGATGGTATTTAACATCACCTGTTAATTCTGTGACATGCTTGGTACCTTCAAATTCGCTAAACAACTCATCAGGTATTTTACCCATAATATTCACTAGAACATTGAGTCGGCCACGGTGCGCCATACCAATGACTACTTCTTTTACACCCTGCTTTCCGGCATGCATCACTAACTCATCAAGCAATGGAATTAATGACTCTCCCCCTTCCAGTGAAAATCTTTTCTGGCCAACATATTTTGTATGAAGAAACCGTTCCAGACCTTCAGCATCAGTGAGCTGTAACAGAATATTTTTCTTCTCTTTAACACTTAACTCCGCGCCATGACTTGCCACTTCGATACGCTGCTGTATCCAGCGTTTTTCTTCCGTGGCAAGAATATGCATATATTCTGAACCCACAGACCCACAATAACTTCTCAGCAATGTTTCATGAATGCATGCGAGGCTGGAACAATCGGGACCAAACAGGGATCCAGTTTCAAACTCTGTATTCAAATCATTATTGCTTAAACCGTGATATTCAAGACTGAGCTCTGGAATATGCTCGCTTTGATTCTTTTCCAGCGGATTGATATTAGCTTGTTGATGACCTCGAAAACGGTATGCATTAATCAGTTGCAGCACATGAACCTGCTTCTGCTCCTGTTCAACGATATAGGCTCGGGACGGCGCTGAAGAATGTTGATGCTCTTTAGCCAGGGACTTAAAATAATCACGCACTTCATCATGTGGCACTTCATATTCAATCGAGCCATCACCATTACCCGATTTTGCTTTTGGCAAAGCGTCAAAAAAATCACGCCATTCAGCATCTACATTCGCAGGATCTCTAAGATAATTCTCATACAGAGCCTCAAGCCATGCTGCACTGCCACCGCTTAATTGTGAACTATCCCACAGTTCCTGCATGCTATGTCCAAAGGATTGCGCCATTTCGAGTTTTTGCCTCTTATCTTTATCTCAATTGTAGAAGTTGATCACAGAACTCGCCTTAAACTAAGCATATATTAATTAGCAATTACTGCTTTTATTCTTAAGGAATTTACAAATCATGCTTCAAGAAATTGCTTCAACTCATCGTGCCAATCGTCATAAACCTAAACGCTGGTTCACTAACTCGGACATGAACCTGTTTATCTGGTTCAAAAACCAAAGGCCTGTTTGCTTCCAGTTAAGCTATAACAAACGCCAGCATGAACACTCTATCAGCTGGCATATTGATACCGGTTTCAGCCATAGCTTAATCAAGGCTGAAAAACGTCATACCAAATATCGGATACCTTCCTCGCCATCGTCTGAGAGCAAACAGGATTTTAACCCTGTTTGCACCGCACGCGACTTTTTACAGGCCAGCGACCATATTCAGACTTCGCTGGCTGATTTTATTTTTGCTCGCTTAATCGAATATCCAGGTCAACTCGATATACGCTCAGATCAGGCTCCTGTTTCAAAAAGTTTGTAATAGGTAAAAATAAAGGTGAAGGCAGCAGATTATAGGGAAACCATTGCCAGCTTAGGCATTTATCTGGTTCCATGACGCATGGCTCACCAGCAAGGTGAGCTGCAGTAACAAATAGTGTGACATAGTCGCGCTCACCTGCAGCAAACATTTCATTACTAAAACCTGCATGCCGAGCAGAATCCAGCTCTAAACCCGTTTCTTCCAGCACTTCTCTGCTCGCACACTCCAACGCCGATTCACCGGCTTCAAGATGCCCGCCGGGGAACTGCCAGTCATGCTCACCATGTGAGCCAATTCGCTGCCCCAGCAATAAACAATCGCCCTTCCACAGCAACACAGCCACCCCTATGAATGGTCGCTTATTGGCTGGTGATTTCTGTTTTTGATGAACCTCTGATTTCATAATCTGTATTCTCGGCCTTTTAAGCACTAAATCAACTTACGGTAATCAAGTATTAATCAGAGCAACCCTAATTTATACTAATGCACAAACCCGAATCACTATGCTATAGGGTTCCATTACTTTTACCGCGATATTTATGAAAGATAACAAACACCATATCCATGCCCTCGAACTTGGTCCGATGGAAAATTTTGTGTACTTACTGCACGATGAAGCAACCAATAAAGCCGCTATCGTCGATCCTGCCTGGGACGTTGAAGAAATCATCCAGCTGGCTAAATCCAGGAATATCATGATCACCGATATTCTGCTCACCCACAGCCATCACGATCACGTTAACGGTATCGAACATGTTTTAAACCAATATGATGCTCAGATTCATCTACTCAAAGATGAGGCAAAATTCTGGGGTGCGCAGCTAGAGAAACCAACACTGCATCATGGCGGCGATATCATAAAAATAGGAAAAACTGAGATTAAAGTGCTGCACACACCGGGGCATACACCGGGTTCAGCCTGTTACCACATGGGTGAGCACCTGATTGCAGGCGATACGCTATTCGTTTTTGGTTGTGGCCGATGCGATATGACTGGCAGTGACCCGGAGCAGATGTTCAACAGCCTCAAACACCTACGCACCGATCTGCCCAATCACACCATTCTGCACCCTGGGCACAATTACGCACCCACCGATCCGACCTCCACCATGGAGGCGCAGAAAGAAGGCAATCCATTTTTACACTTTGACAAAAAAGAAGATTTTGTAAAATACCGTATGCAGGTGCACGATAAGATTCGAAGCACGCCTTATACAGCGGTTAGTAAGGAAGAAGCCCTAGCCTCACTTAACAATTAAGCACGAGAATTAAGCGTCCTCGCTGAGCTCCAGCCCTTTCATATGCGTCTCGTTAATACGCACCAACAGAAAGCGGAATGGGATCATGGAGGCGTGATAGTTATCTAGCGCAGCCATAAATGGAAAATCGCCGGTGGCAAACTCATAGGTCTCATCTTTCATCGATTGATAGATTTCTTTCAGGGTGACTTCCAGCTCATTAATAAAATCGCCCATTTCAACGATACCTTCGCCATCAAATTCAATCGACTGTCGGATATCCCAGATATCATCCAGCGCCTGCTCGATCATACTGACGTATTCGTTGGTGGAACGTGCCCGAACAATTTTTGTTTTAAACATAATAACCTCTTAATCTGTGTCGCGGTTCTACTTACTTTTACCGCGTCGCCGAGCTTGAAAACTGGCAATGGATTGTACTATTTCGTTGTAGGGTAATGCATCCATATCATTGTACTGCAGTTCTGCCTGTTCGATCAGCCCACGAATATCAGTAATTAAAGCATCCTTCTCATCGGAGCCTAAAACCGCTCGCAGACCTCTAAGCCCTCCTACCTGCACCCGAATTTCCATATTATGCGGTAGCTGCTCGCCAACTTCGTGCAACTTCAACAGAAACTTTGAATTTTCTCGTAGTTTTTCAAGAATATTGCGGCAATTAGCAGCAACTTCGCGAGACCCACAGGAGTAGCCTTCTCGATCGGCCAAGCAGAAATGCTTTGAAAAATGACATTTACACTGATTATTGGTTAATGCCTTCTCAAAAACACAGCGATTTTCCGCTATTTTGCTATAGACCGCCTTGTACTCATTCTCTTCCATTACACCGCTACAGAGTTATTTCTCGTGCTCCATCAATATGGGCTTTTCGCGGTGTTCCAGCAGTTGCTCTTCGGCCATCAGCTGATTATCCGCGAACATCACCTTAACCGTCACAGCTTCTCCGCCATCCTGCTTGTGACGAATATCCCTGGCCATATTTTTGGCCTCTTTGAATGAATCTGATTGCCCCATCAACTCCAGGTTTTTTACCAGACTCATACCTTCTTGCGCGCTCATTTTATATACGTAATACGGCATATCTCTATCTCTTCCTAGCTTTATATTCTTGGTATTTAAGCATACTGCCAGTCAGCTATTGCCACACCAGCACTGTTTACATAAAAACCTAGTAATTTGGTACACTATTATACCTCTAATGCTACATAGTCCGAATACCTAATTATGAACAACGACAAACTTTCAAAAGACCAACGAATTTTAATCGCCCTGCGTAAAACCCTTTCCGGCGTTGTCCGTGAGACAACACCGCCACCTGGTATGCAGCACCCATTGACCCAACAGACCATTGAAGACATCAAGCACTGTTTTAGCTTGATTGCAGCTCGTGAAAAAGAACTCGCCGAAGAAAATGGCCAGATTAATACAGCGCGCCCCCGTTATGTCGACGAACCTAAAACCTCACATGTGGTGCCATTTACCCGTCCCGATAAAAAATAAGCATTAACTATCTGCTGAAATTAACGACTTTCGACTACACTTATCAGGTATAAACAACGATTAAAAAGATAAGTAGCAGGAATCCGGCATGAGCGAACCACTTTTCAATATTGTATTCTTCGGCATCCTTCAGCCCGGCAAGGACAAAGACACGGCCATGCAAAACATGGCCAAACTGTTCAAAACAGAGCCCGCCGAACTCACGCCATTTTTTGCCGGTGGCCGCAAGGTCATCAAATCTAATGTTGATGAACTCGTCGCTGAAAAATACCGTGTTGCTTTAGAAAATGCTGGCCTGGTCATCAAGATTGAAGAAGCTGCGGAAGCCGCACCAACACAACCCCTCACTGCCTCGGCTCAACAAGCTTCTAAAGCAGACACCGGCGGCATCACAATAGCCGAAGTCGGCGCTAACGTAATTGAAAACCCGGTTGAGGTACCACCCCAGAAAATTGACGATATCAGCAACATTTCTATGGCTGAAGTCGGTGCTGATGTGCTTGAAAACCCACCAGAAGTGGTCGCTCAGGAAATTGATGATATAAGCAGCATTTCAATGGCCGAAGTCGGCGCCAATGTCATCGAACACCCCGTGGAAGTTACACCTGCGTCAATTGCTGACATCAGTGATATATCGATGGCCGAAGCCGGTGCCGATATTGTCGAAAATCCCAAAGAAAAAGATAAAGCCCCGATTCCAGATATCAGTGAGCTTTCTCTAAAGTAAATTCTTCTCTTTTCAGTCGAGCTTTAATCCGTAATCTTCTCGCGCAAGGCATCACGATCGAACCACCACTGATCCTGTGGCACAATCGCACCCAATACCAGCGATAACCGCGGCAGAAAAATTTCCGGGTCAAGCAACTGAAGTTTTTCCAGCCAGGCATCCATTTCTTCCTGATTATTAATACCTGAATGTTCACGCGCCGCATTGGCCAATAATTGATTGGTCACAAAAGTCATACTCTTGTGCTTTTCACCTTCAGTACGAATGTCTGCAATATAGTGCGCCACAATTGCCGCTACCGCTGCACCATCGGCCTTTCCTGGTGTTTCATCAACCACATACCCCAGCATATTGATCGATAACTGCGGATCAATCGGGTAAGTTACTGCCAACCAGACACCCTGCCCCAGAGCACTCAATGAAGCGGGCTGACCACTTTGATAGAGCACATCGCAACATTGTACCGCCGCTTCCCATTGCTCATTTTCAATAAAAACATCAAATGCCTCACGTGCAACTTCCCAACATTCTTCTGCCCGGCCGACACCAACCAGAGCCTCGGCAATGTCTAATTTCAAATGCGCGCGATCAAGCTCGCTGGCATCATCCGACAGCTCATCCAGTGCTTTTTGCTTTTCTGCCAGATAATTGTTCAGGTACTCTATGGATTCTTCCGAATCGGTACTTTGCAGTAATTCGTTTATTGTCTCGTTGCTAGCCATGGCTCACCGCCTATTACATAATCAAGAGCCGCTTTTTACTTGATATTGCCGAACAAATACAAGCAAAAAATGGCGGGTTAAATAAAGTTTGATTCAATCAAATCAGCAAATAAGTCGCTATTCTACCAGCGCTTGCTTCAAGGCACACTGCAGATCTTTTTCATCCAGCGGAAATGGTAAAGAAGCAAAGACCTCAAATCTTTCCAGAAACCGAGCGTACTGGTGTTGATATTCCCGTTCATAAAACACGATCATTTTTGCATCGACCACGCCCTGGGCCGATGACAGCACCGTCTCAAGGCTACTGGTACGATCACGGAAATCTGACTGGAAATTAAATTCTGAAACAATGACGGCTGGCTTATGCTGACGAATCAACTTAACAGCCTTGCGAACACTGTCAGTTTTTACTACTTCATAACCCGTGTTCTTATATAAGCTGGTAAAATCCGGATAACCGCCCAACTCTGTAATGGCTAACAATGTGACTTTTGAATTTGGCATTGATCTTTAAATTCCCATAATCTCTGAATAAAAACTCGAAGGCAAGCTCATGGCAGGAAAACTAACAGAACCCAAAGTTATCTC
>JAGLQT010000073.1 GCA_023136715.1 Gammaproteobacteria bacterium
CATATTACTTACCTGTCCGATGATTCGATGCGCGAGAAATTTGGCCGTGAATTACGCGAAGGTAATCTCAGCTTTGGTTTCGATGTGGATTTCCAGGTCGAGAGTTATTTGCGCTATCAGGGCAAGTCCTTTGTAGACCGTTTTGACGCCAACACTTACCTGTTAATGACCAAAGCACTGGATTATTTTGACCCTGCCAGTGAATACAATCACGACCTGGCCGCTACTTTTGCCAAAGCATCAGCAAAATTTATGGTGATCTCATTCACCTCAGACTGGCGTTTCGCACCCGAGCGTTCGCGAGAAATAGTCAAAGCCTTATTAGATGCGGATAAACAGGTCAGTTATGTCGAAATCGAAGCTCACCATGGGCATGATGCCTTTTTGATCCCCATTCCTCATTACATGAACATTTTTCATAGCTATATGAAGAGCATCCACGAGGCAATTCAATAATGCGTGCCGATCTTGCCATTATCGCCGAATGGATCAAACCCGAATCCTCCATACTCGACTTGGGGTGTGGTGACGGTACCCTGCTCAAATACCTGCGTAACGAGCAGCGGGTGCGTGGTATCGGTCTTGAAATTGATGAACACAATATAGAAAGCTGTCTCGGGAACAATTTAAATATTATTCAGTCTGATTTGAATAATGGTTTACAGGACTATTTTTCCGACAACAGTTTTGACTACGTCATCATGAGCCAGACACTACAGGCCACCATACATCCTGAAAAATTAATCGAAGAAATGCTACGCGTGGGTAAAGAAGGCATTGTCACCTTTCCCAATATGGCGCACTGGAAAGGTCGGATGCAACTGGCATTGGGTGGCCATATGCCCGTCACTAAAAGCCTGCCTAATCGCTGGTATGACACACCAAACATTCACCTTTGCACAGTCAACGACTTTGAGATTTTCTGTCACGAGCACGGCATCAGAATCCTGGAACGCACTTTTGTTGACCATACCCATAGCCGCAGCTCGCTAATGATGAAACTCTTCCCCAATCTGTTCAGCGAAATAGCTCTCTATCGTTTCTGCCGCAGCGATTAACACTCATGTTTATTAATGACTGAAAGCCCTAGATATACTGCGTTAATAGCATCACCCTGCTAAGATTAGCGCCATTATGCAAAACAGCTTAAAACGCACCCTATGAGCCAAACATTCAGCCGGCTACTAAGCCAGACAGAACAACTACAACCTTTGCTAAAACACTTACCGGTTGTTATCAATTTTGTGCTGATTATTGCCTGCGCCCAGCTCATGTCTGAACTCATATGGATGCTGCTGGATGATTCCAGCACTGAAACCATGGCTGTTACTGCACCGGTAAACTCTGTTACAAACAACAACCGTAGCGACGCAAAACAATCACAACAACAGGCTTTTCGTAATCTGAGCAGCGCCCACCTATTTGGCATTGCTGAAACAAAAGGAACAGTGGTGAGCGCCGACAACGTGCCTGAAACAAAACTTAACCTGGTTTTGAAGGGTGTGCTGGCTGCGGGCACATCATCAATAGCCAGCGCCATTATTGCCCGGGGCAGCAACGGCAAAGAAGAAATCTACGGCATCAATGACAAAATTCCGGGCGGTATAACGCTGAAGGAAATCCATCCAGAACATGTTATTTTAGAACGTCAGGGGCGACTCGAAACTCTACGCATGCTGAAAAGCAAAGGCTCTGATCAAACCTCTTCAAGCAACAGGACCCAGTCAACGACATCTGCAATATCAACCGCCTCTTCAAAAAAGTTGAAGAATATTCGCAACGACATAATTAAAGACCCTACCTCATTCCGCAAATACGCCTTACCCGTTGTGGTTAGGGAAAATGGCAAACAGATCGGTTATCGCCTACAAGCTCAACAAAATAGCGACTTGCTCACTCAGGCGGGCATTAAGCCTTCCGACGTGATTACCTCGATCAATGGCATCAAGCTCGATGATATGAAAAACAGTATTGGCGCACTGAACGCACTTCGCTCAGCAAATAATGTCAACATTACTGTAAAAAGAAACGGCGCCGAAGTGCCGCTTAATATTCAGTTACAATAAACACCGCCGGATACACAAAAACGCAACAGGATTTAATGCATGATCAGTTTGAAAACAAAACCAGCCAGACAACAAAAAACAAGGATCGCCTGTAGTTTTATTTTCCTGCTATTTTTTAGCTTTTCCTCTTTAGCTAATGAAATCACCTTAAACCTTAAAGATGCCGATATTCGCGCCCTTATCAGCACGGTATCAAAATTCACCGGTAAGAACTTCATTATTGACCCAAGAATCAAGGCCAAAGTCACCGTAGTCTCAGCCAACACCATGTCGCAGGATGAAGTTTATGAAGTCTTCCTCTCGGTGTTGCAGGTTCATGGCTTTGCCGCTGTCACCACCGGTTCGGTGATCAAAATCATTCCCGTGGTCAATGCCAAGCAGGGCACAGTACCGCTTACTATTGGCAACAATAACCCTCTCGGTGATGCCCTGATTACAAAAGTAGTACGCATGGATCACGTACCGGCAGCACAACTGGTACCAATCTTAAGACCTCTGGTTCCACAACAGGGGCATCTGGCCGCTTATGCGCCTACTAACAGTCTGATCATTACCGATCACTCCGGTAACATTCAGCGTCTGATGAAAATTATTGCTGGCGTTGATCGCCCGGAAAGCGATGAACTGGAAGTCATCCAGCTCAAACACGCATCAGCCAAGGAACTTGTGAGAATTGTTAACTCTCTATACCAAAAGACCGGTGGTGCTAAAAACGAAGCCAAGAAAATTAATATGGCCGCTGATGAACGAACCAACAGCATTCTAATGACCGGTGAACCCAGCGCCCGACTAAAGGCACGCACCACCATTTTGCAACTGGATACCCCCCTGGAAGATGGCGGCAACACCCACGTCATCTATCTCAAATATGCCAATGCAGAAAACCTGGTCAAGATTCTCACCGGCATCCAGAGCTCGGTAGCCAAGCCATCGAGCGTGAGAGGGCCTGCAGCCAAAACCGCAGCGGCCAGATCCACATCCAGTGCCTTTTCCCAGAAAGCCGATATTCAGGCTGATGATGACACTAATGCACTGATTATCACTGCTGACCCGAATACCCTGAAAAGCCTGAAATCGGTCATCCGACAGCTGGATATTCGTCGTGCGCAGGTACTGATCGAAGCCATTATTGCTGAAATTACCGCTGGTAAGAGCCGTGAAGTAGGTGTAGGCATGGCTGTTGATGGTTCGGAATCCTCCAGTGATAATGTGCCCTTTACTCTGAGCAATTTTGGTGGTCTGGGCGGTATTCTCGCGGCGGCAGGCGGCAATACCACTGATCTTAGCACCATACTGACACCGGCACTCACACTAGGTGTTGCAGGCACTAATAGCTCAGGCGTGCGTTATGCACTGTTATTACGAGCACTGGCCACCAATGATGCCAGTAATATCCTGTCTACGCCCAGTATTGTCACGCTGGACAATGAGGAAGCTGAAATTATTGTCGGTCAAAATGTACCCTTCGTTACCGGTTCGTTCACCAATGCGGGCAGCAGTGATCCCAGCAATCCTTTCCAGACAATCGAACGACAGGACGTAGGCCTCACCCTGAAAGTAACACCTCAGGTTAATGAAGGCGATACCATCAAACTTGACCTGGAACAGAAAACGGATAGCGTCATCCCGGGCACCGAAGTCACCGGTATTACTACGCGCAAACGCTCGATCAAAACCAGCGTGCTGGTGGATGATGGCGGTATTCTGGTACTCGGTGGTCTGATGGAGGAAACCATGAGCGAAGGCGAGAGCAAAGTTCCTTTACTGGGAGACATTCCATTACTGGGCGCCCTGTTCAGATCTACCACATCTAACAAGAGCAAACAAAACCTGATGGTCTTCCTGCGACCCAGCATTCTGCGTGACGATACCGACGCTGCCTACATTACCAACGAAAAATACAATTTCCTACGTAGCCAGCAACTACAATTTGAAGATGAACCCCTGGAGCAACTGGACGATTCAACACCGACACTCGATCCCTTGACTCCAAAAACACTGGATAAAGCACAGGTCAAAAACAAAAAGAAGGAAGTAATTGAAAACGGAAACGACCTGGATGACGATTGGGATGACAATGACGAATACATCTGAGGCCATTGAATCTTCCAATGAGATTCTGACATCACAAAGGCTACCTTATGCCTTTGCCAAGCGTCATGGCGTACTGATCGGTCAGATAGCAAGTGACCACATTCAGATTTTACACCGCGAAGATTTCAGCCCGCTGATTCTGGCTGAAGTAAAACGCGCGACGGGGCGTAAACTCGACCTCGCCCCTGCTTCCGACGAACAATTTGCAGCTCTACTTGCACAGACTTATGAACAGGGCAGCGACCAGGCCATGGCCATGATGGAAGGCGTCGGTGACGAACTCAATCTCGATGAACTCGCCGGCTCACTAGAACCCGAAGACTTGATGGAAGCGGATGATGATGCCCCCATTATTCGTCTGATCAACGCCTTACTCACCGAAGCCATCAAGGTCGATGCCTCGGATATTCATATCGAACCTTTTGAGACCCGGATGCGCGTGCGTTTTCGTGTCGACGGCATGCTACGCGAAATCTTAGAACCACCGAGCAATATCGCTCCACTGGTGATTTCGCGTATTAAAGTTATGGCCAAAATGGATATTGCTGAAAAACGTCTGCCACAGGATGGTCGTATTTCATTGCGAGTCGCAGGCCGATCCGTCGATGTGCGCGTCTCCACTCTACCGTCAGGACACGGTGAACGCGTAGTGATGCGCCTGCTCGATAAACAGGCTGGACGACTGGATTTGGAACAACTCGGCATGTCCGATACGGCGAGCGACGAACTCAGCAAACTGCTGCATAAACCACACGGCATTATTCTGGTCACCGGCCCCACCGGTTCGGGCAAAACCACCACGCTTTATGCCGGACTGTCACGGCTCAATGTTACATCCCGAAATATCCTGACGGTGGAAGACCCAATTGAGTATTACCTCGATGGCATTGGGCAAACTCAGGTCAACACCAAAGTAGATATGAGCTTTGCACGCGGCCTGCGCTCTATACTCCGTCAAGATCCAGATGTAGTGATGATCGGTGAGATTCGTGACCTCGAAACCGCCTCGATAGCAGTACAGGCCAGTTTGACCGGCCATCTGGTGCTATCCACGCTACATACCAACACCGCCATCGGTGCCATTACCCGATTACGCGATATGGGTGTTGAGCCCTTTTTGCTCGCTTCCAGCCTGGTTGGTGTTCTGGCTCAACGCCTGGTACGCAACCTGTGCCCCGACTGTAAAAAACCACATACTGCAACTAACAGTGAACGCGAATGGCTGGGCATGGAATCAGAGGATGACACCAATATTTATACCGCCGATGGTTGTGAAACTTGCAACTATCAGGGTTATGTTGGCCGCAGCGGTTTATACGAACTAGTACCAATCGATGAAACCCTGCTAGATATGATTCACGATGGCTCCAGTGAACACGAGATGGAGCAATATGCCCGAACAAAGTCACCCAGCTTGCGACAAGATGGCAGACGCATGATTCTAAAAGGCATCACATCTCTTGAAGAAGTCATTCGCGTTAGTCGCGAAGACTAAGTAGATTATGGCTGCTTTCGAATACATTGCCCTGAACGAAAAAGGCAAGGAAACAAAAGGTGTCATCGAAGCCGATACCGCCAAACAGGTACGCCAGATTCTACGCGACAAAGGTCTGACTCCCTTACAAATAGATAGCACCAAAGCAGCTAAGAAAAAACCGGGAAAACCCTCATCTTCTTTTGAGCGCTCAAAATTTTTTCAGCGTGGCATCAACTCAACCGAATTATGTTTAATTACACGACAACTGGCTACCCTGGTGCAAGCGGCTTTACCTCTAGAAGAATCTTTGGCCGCAGTGGCTAATCAATCTGAAAAGCCGCGCATCCAAAGTATGCTGTACGCCATTCGTTCAAAGGTGATGGAAGGCCATACGCTGGCAGCGGGCCTGGCAGAATACCCAAAAGTGTTCAATCAGCTTTTTTGCGCCACCATTGATGCAGGTGAAAAATCCGGCCATCTTGATACCGTACTTGAACGACTGGCCGACTATACTGAAAATCGACAAGAACTACAGAGCAAAGTCAGTCAGGCTATGATCTACCCTTCCTTTCTAACTGGCTTTGCAATTCTAATCGTCGGATTCCTTATGGCCTATGTAGTGCCACAGGTGGTGGCGGTTTTTGATGATATTGGAGAGGATCTACCCGGCCTGACTCTGTCCCTGATCAGCATCAGTGATTTTGTCGTCAACTATGGCATCTACGTATTTTTTATCTTTATCGCCACTGTCATTGGTCTGAAAATTTTACTTCGACAACCCGTGCATCAGGAACGCTATCACCGTTTATTATTAAAACTACCGCTGATACAAAAACTGGTGCGCGGTTTAAACACCGCACTGTTTACACGCACCTTCAGTATTCTGTCGGGCAGTGGTGTAACCGCACTGGAATCCATGAAAATTTCGGCGCAAGTGGTCGTTAACCTGCCATTACGCAATGCTATTCTGGAAGCCACCGACCGGGTACGAGAAGGCAGCGGTATCAGCAAAGCACTGGAAAACAGTAAATTATTCCCGCCCATTACCCTGCAACTTATCGCCAGCGGTGAAAACAGCGGCAAGCTCGAAGAAATGCTGAGCCGCGCCTCCAATCAACTGGAACGTGAACAGGTGACACTGATTGCATTCATCGTCGGCATAATGGAACCCATTATTATCAGCATCATGGGATTGATGGTTTTATTAATCGTGCTCGGTATCCTGCTGCCCATTTTTGACCTTAACCAGCTGGTCAAATAAGCTCAACAATACCGCTGCCAGACCGCCGCCTATGGCACCATACAAATGCGCATCGGTGACGACTCGACCCGCAGTCAGTTCTTCTGACCCCGGCACTGCACCGTACACCACTTCCCAAATCAGCTTGCCGATCAGGATAAACAACAGCGCATAACCACTGGCAGGATAAACGCGTATTTCACGCAAACCTCCATAAATAAACAGACCATGCAGCACACCAGACAAACCCACATAAGTACTCACATCAGGATTAAACCAGTACAGACCAACACCGACAAAAACAGCAGAAACCAAAATCACAAACAACCAGTGAAACACACTGCCATAGCTACTGAAAAAAAAGGCCACGATTGTTAGACCTGCTATATTCAACCCCCAATGCGCCCAGTTTAAATGCACAATATTGCCGCTCAATAATAACCAGTAATGCCCGTTATCGATCAGCGCCTGGTCATAACGCCAGTTAGGCACCTGACCACTGGCCTGCAAATAAGCACTCAACAATAAAATAAACAACCACAAAGCATGATTCCACTGCATAGAAATACGGTTTTTGATAGGCAGCTCAAGGTGCATTTGGTACTATTCCCAAAACAATATATTAATTAGTGAATTTTACTAATTTGGCGCACTCTAACTCGTTGCGTCATAAGTGGCAAAATAATATTAAGGAGCAGAAAACTTGAAATCACAAATCAATACCATGAAAACACATCAAAGGGGCTTCACCCTGATTGAACTCATGGTTGTTATCGTTATCCTCGGCATTCTCGCCGGTGTCGTCGTCCCCAGAATTATGGATAATCCGGACAAAGCACGTGTCGCCAAAGCCAAACACGATATCACGGCACTGGAAAGTGCACTGGATGTTTATCGACTGGACAATTTTGTTTACCCAAGCACCGATCAGGGACTGGAAGCATTAGTCACTCAGCCTGGCGAAGCACCAAACTGGAAGTCTGGTGGTTACATCAAAAAACTGAAGAAAGACCCCTGGGGTAATGACTACCTCTACCTCAGTCCCGGTCAGCACGGTGAGTTAGATATTTACTCACTGGGTGCCGATGGCGCTCCCGGCGGCGAAGGCGTATTTGCCGATATCGGTTCATGGGACATTGAATAAAACAAAGTTTAATACCCGTTTTAAGCTTCCAGGTTTTAGCAGAGTAGATGGATTTACTCTGCTCGAACTGATGATTGTTATCGTCATTGTCGCAATTCTTTTTTCTTTTGCCACACTCACCATCCGCGGTAGCTCCCCCGAAGACCTGATCAAGGAAGAAGCCCATCGACTGCACCGTTTAATCCAGCTGGCGCTTGAAGAAGCCGTGCTAAAAAATACTGAATACGGGCTTGAGTTCAAATCAAACAGCTACCGCTTTCTAACTTACACCGGCGACCAATGGCAGGCCATCAGTAGCGACAAACTGTTGCGTGAACGAGAGCTCCCCGAAGATATGGAAATCGAACTCGCCATTGAACAGACTGACATCATCATCGGCGATACTGCTGAAACCATTGATCAAGACAGCGACGAAGAAGATGAAGAAAAAAAAGCCAAGCCCCAGGTTTTCCTGCTTTCCAGTGAAGAAATTACCCCCGAATTCTCAGCCCGTTTTTCACTCCACGGCATAGAAACCAGCTACATTGTCACGGGCACTATCGATGGCAAAAACGAGGTCAAAGCCAGTGACTTTTAGACACGGGCACAAATCTTTTAATCGGGGCTTCACACTGATCGAAGTGCTAATCGCGCTCACCATTATCGCCATCTCTCTGGGCGCCATCATGAGTGCATCGGGTAATCAGGCACATCAAACCACTTATCTAAAACAAAAAACACTGGCACACTGGGTGGCTATGAATGAGATGACACAACTGCAACTGAATGAAGAATGGCCTTCCATCGGTGAAAAAAAAGGTAGCTCGGAGATGGTTAATACCGAATGGTTCTGGCTGCGAACTACCAAAGAAACACAGGATGAAGATGCTCGTCAGGTCGAGTTCCAGATATTTTTAGATAAAGACAGAAGCAATGGCCTGACCCGACTCATCGGTTATGTGAACAGATAAATGCAGTCTTTAAAGCATCATAAAAGCAATGGCTTTACTCTCATTGAGCTGCTGATCGCCATCGCCGTATTCGCAGTAATGTCAGTGATGGCTTATGGTGGCCTCAGCCAGATTATCGAAAACAACCAGCATTCAAAAAAAGAACTGGAGCGACTGCAATCGGTACAGCGTGCCGTTTTAACCATCAGCCGTGATTTCACACAAATCATCGAACGCGATATCCGCGATGAATACGGCAACCCCCAACCTTTTTTAGACGTCAGCAACGAACTCGATTATTTAGTGGAGTTCACCCGCAATGGACGCCGTAACCCGGCAAAATTAAAACGCAGCAATCTTTTGCGGGTAGCCTACCAGTTTGAAGATGAAAAACTGACTCGCCTGTTCTGGCCACAGCTGGATAGAGCACCGGCCATGGAAGCTTATGAAACCACCCTGCTCGATCAGCTGGAACGGGTTGAATTACGCTACCTGGATAATGCAAATAAATGGCACGATGAATGGCCACCACTCAACCCTCAACAGCAAGCAGGTGGGAATCCTCCACAACTCTCCGCTATCGAGTTCATACTGGAACTAAAAGGCTGGGGTGAAATCACCCGGCTTTATCAGGTAGGCGGCTGATGCGATTGCCCTGTTCACAAAAAGGTGTGGCTTTAATCACCGCTCTGTTGATCGTTGCACTGGCCACGGTGATCAGCGTCGAACTCAGTACCCGATTACAACTGGACATTCGCCGTACAAGTAATATTATTGCCAGTGATCAGGCTCTGCTATACATGATGGAAGCGGAACACTGGTCTCGCCGTATTTTAAGAGATGATCGCCTTGATAATACTCATGATTCTCTTGATGAAGACTGGGCCATGGAAATACCACCCCTGCCCGTGGAAGGTGGCAGCATACAGGGCAAGTTGAGTGATTTACAGGCCTGCTTCAATCTCAATTCACTTTATCAAAACAACCCGTCAAACGATACTCTCGCTCAGGATCGCTTCAGGCGTTTGATGCAACAATTGGATTCACCACCAAACACGGATCTGTCACAGGCTATTATCGACTGGATTGATAATGAACCTAACACTATCACCGGAATTCCTGATGGCGCTGAAGACAGCTACTATCTCAATCTGGAATGGCCTTATCGCAGTGCCAATCAGGCGATTAAAAGTATCAGTGAGCTCCGCTTGATCAGAGGATTTGAGGACGATGAAGTCTTCCAGCAAATACAAAACTGGACTTGCGCTTTCGGAGCAGCTGCGCCCATCAACGTCAACACAGCACCCATAGAAGTGCTAGAATCTTTGGCGAACGGAATTAGCACTACACAGGCCGCTAGCATTGTTACAAACAGGCAAGACACCCCTTATCAAACAACGAACGATTTCGTGACTACAAACAATCTTTCTACTATCATAACGAACACAAACGGCCTCTCTATCAGTAGCGAATACTTCCTACTGGAAACCGAAGCCAACATTGGACAGGCAAGAACTCTGATGTACAGCATTATTCATAGAGAAAATAATGGCGACACGCAGGTAATTGCTCGCTCACAGGGAGCCTATTAGTGGCTGACACATTACTCATACACTTTAATCCAAAAGACGCAGACAATGCTGCATGGTCTTTGGTTAATAGTGCAGGTGAACTGGCTACCATGCTTTCCCATGGCTCACTAAATGATGCCAGCCCACTCGCAGAAAAACATAGAACTGTTGTTTTACTCGATAGCACAGCGATACATGTTGACTCGATTAAACTACCTATCAAGAACCATCAAAAGCTATTGCGCGCCGCACCATTTGCTCTTGAAGAAAAAATCGCTGACGACATTGATGACCTTCATTTTGTTGCAGGCAAAACTGCCAGTGACGGTCGCACACCGGTTGCTGCGATTAGTCGCAACACCCTGGACGGCATTCTTGAAACTTTAAAACAATACAAAATAGAACCTGCTGCCATAATTCCAGACGCTCTTTGCCTGACTGCAAATTCGCAACAATGGTCTGTGCTACTACACGATGATCAGGCCAATATACAGTTTGATACTTTTGATGGAGGTGAATTTGATCGCAATATACTCGCTCTGTTGCTTGAGTCAGAGTTACTGAAAGAAGACCGCAAAACACCTGAAAAAATTATCCTGTTTACCACCGATGGTGATGACACAGATACTCAGGAAATCAATGACATCATTCCTGATGGCACCGAGCTAATCCGAGTTAGCTACAACACCCATCCTTTAGTTGTCTATTGCGGTGAATATAATCATGCTCTGCCACTGAACCTTTTACAGGGTGAATACAAACCAGAATCAAAAACCAGTGTTAACTGGCATCGCTGGCGCTTTGCTGCCTCACTAGCTGTAATATGGTTGTGCTTACATCTTGGCATTACCAGCGTACAGAAACATGCGTTTCAGGACAGCAATAAAAAACTGCAAGTTGAAATTGATAACATCTACAAAAAAGCTTTCCCACAGAGCAAGCGTATTGTAAATGCCCGAGTTCAGATGGAACAGAAACTCGATGAGCTAAAAGGTTTGGGCAAGGCCGGATCAAACACCAGCTTGATCACTTTACTTGCAGATTCAAGTGCCGCATTATCCAGTGAAAAATCGGTAGCCATTCAGTCCATCAACTATCGAAACAAGACTATTGATATTGAAGTGACTGGTGCAAACCTGCAAAACATCGAACAACTAAATAAAAAACTGAACAATACTTCTTTGAAAGCAGAAATTATTTCTTCATCCTCAGAGAAAAACCAGGTGAAAGGTAATATTCGAATAAAACGTGCAAACCAATCATGAAGCAACAACTCGACACTTTTAACATCTGGTATAGCAGCCTGCCAACTCGTGATAGAAACCTGCTCATCGCCACTGTCACACTGATTGTTATCACGCTATTTTATCTCCTGGTGTGGGAACCAATACATCAGGGGCGTGACCAGCAACAACAGAAATTTAAATCACAACAGGACATATACAGCTGGATGCAATCGGCATCCAGGGAATTGCAGACACTTAAACGCTCGGGCACTAGAAAAGTATCCAGCAAACAACCTATTTCACTAATTATTGAGAACAGCGCGAAGATTTCAGGATTAAAACAATATATCAACAAGATTGAGTCCTCCGGTAAAAATGGCGCGCGCGTTAAGATCGACTCCGCTTCTTTTGATCAACTACTCGTCTGGCTAAACACCCTGGAACAACAACACGGTGTCACTGTCACCACAGCCAGCATTGAACGCAATGACAAAACCGGAACCATCAGTGCACGTCTCTCTTTTGAAAAAATAGAATGAAAATAAAATATTACATAATCACTGGCACATTGGCTCTAGCCACGTTTTTAATCATTAATATACCTGCGGCGCCAGTGATCAAAGCGCTTAAAGATCAACTGCCACAAATTAAAATTCAGAATGTCAGCGGAACGCTATGGCAGGGTTCTGCCCAACAGGTCACCATACAATCCAAACACGTTTTGAAAAATATAAACTGGTCTGTTTGCATTAGTCATTTATTAATGGCTGAAGCCTGTATTGAATTTGACGCCATGTACAACAAGAGCCCATTAAGCGGTCAAGTAAGTGCTGACATGAATAAAAACATTCAGGCAAACAATATTAAAACAACCATGAGTGCGCAGGCGCTCAGTCAAATGATCACCATGCCAATGGGTGAAATTGCTGGTGATATTTCTGTTGACCTGGAAACATTAAACTGGCGACAGGGAGAAATACCTTCTGCTAACGGCGTTATAAAGTGGAATAAGGCCAGCATCACTATTGCTGAAACAGCTCAACTCGGTGACATAAGCATTACCCTGACAGAATCCGAAGAAAACCCGATTAATGCCAAAATATCTAATCAGGGCGGTCAGCTTTCAATAGACGGCCTGGCCTCTGTTAATGCAACGACCGATTACAGTCTCGATCTAAGCTTCACGCCGAATAAAAAAGCCAGTAAAAACCTGAAAGACAGCTTAAGTTTATTCGCCAAACCCCAGGCCAATGGTAGCTTTTCTGTAAAAAACAGCGGCAACCTGAAACAACTAGGCTTTATGTAACATACCCTGACAAATGTAATTCTCAATGAGCACGAAAACTAATTCAAAAAAAATAGAAATCACACCTGAAAATAAATGCAATTTTTGCACAGGTTCAATTTGCTGCACCTATGTTACGCACGCAATTGATTCACCCAGATCAAAAGATGATTTTCAGCAACTACTATGGCAGGTCTCACACGATAATATCAGCATCTACAAGGATGAAGATGGCTGGACCCTACTTGTCAGTGGGAAATGCCAACACCTACAGATTAATGGTGATTGCGGCATCTATCACACGCGTCCTGAAATATGTCGCGAGCACACCAATGATTACTGCGAATACGACGCGCCTTCAGAAGATGGTTTTGAATTATATTTTAAAAATTACGAAGACTTATTGGCTTACTGCAAAAAACGCTATAAAAAATGGGACGATCAATTTAAAAATAAAACCTGAATCAATCTGGCATGACATCGGCAAATCGATGTACTGCATGAAAATGCAACGTTTCAACTTCAGCGGCCTGACTATCTGGCTGTAATATCGCTAGTAAATATTTAATGCCGTAGTGCTCTGCACTTTCCAGCACTTCCAGATTATCATCGATCAGAAGAGTGCTTGAGGAATCAAAAGGTTCAGTCTCATGTAATGATGCCCAAAAACCATCATGCTCTTTTGCCAGACCAATATCATGCGAATTGATCATTCGATCAAAATACATATCCAGGCCTGTTTTTTTCATTTTTAGTGACAGACTGGCAGGATGAGCATTGGTGACCAACACGATACGTTTGCCTGCATCTTTCATTGCCTGCAAGAATTCACGAACCTCTGGTCGTACCGCAATCTTATGTGACACCTCGTGTTTTAGCTGCTCAATATCCAGACCAAGTTTATCCGTCCAGAAATCAACACAGTACCAATCCAGTTTACCTTTAGCATCTTTGTAATGACTCATCAGAACATCGTTCGCCTGTTCGTGATTCATCTCATGCTTGTCAGCAAAACAAACCGGCACATACTCAAGCCAAAAGTGATTATCAAAATGTAAATCGAGCAGAGTACCATCAAGATCCAGAAAGACCGTTTTAATTTCTTGCCAATCCAGATAGTTATTCATAAAAACCCCTTAATTACAGACAGAAAACTGGGGATATAGTAACATCCCGTTTCCATAATTTATAAAGCCAAAAAACAAAGTCAGGCCACCATCATGTCAGAATCTCTCAATCTCGAACACCTGTGCAAACAATGTGTAGATATCGCACGCGAAGCCGGTGAAAGAATACTGGAAATTTACAATAGCGACTACAATATTGAAGAAAAAGATGACAAATCTCCTTTAACTGATGCTGATATGGCTGCGCACAATACAATTATTAAAGCCTTAACCACTCTAACCCCTGATATTCCCATTTTATCTGAAGAGTCAGCCAAGCTGCCGTTTGAAGAACGTAAAAAGTGGCAGACTTACTGGCTGGTTGACCCGCTGGATGGCACTAAAGAATTTATAAAACGTAATGGCGAATTCACCGTCAATATCGCACTCATCAATAATCACAGGAGCATTATTGGCGTGATCCACGTTCCGGTCCTTAATATCGATTATTTTGGCTGGAAGAATGGCGGCTCTTTCAAAATAGAACAGGGCGGTGAGGCTAAAACCATACAAGTTCGTAAACAAACTACTGACAAACTTGTTGTCGTAGGCAGCCGCTCACACGGCTCCGAGCAATTACAGGCTTACATGAAGAATCTTGGTGATTCTGAATTGCTTAGCATGGGCAGCTCACTCAAATTCTGCCTGGTGGCAGAGGGAAAAGCTGATCTATACCCAAGAATTGGTCTCACCTCTGAATGGGATACTGGTGCCGCGCACTGCATTGTCGAACAGGCCGGTGGCCGTGTCACTAAACTAGATATGACAGAGCTAGAATACAATACCAAAGACAGCCTGCTCAATCCCTTTTTCTTTGTTTTTGGTGATAACAGCAGAGACTGGTCAGCCTATCTTGAGCCGACAGCTGATTGAAGATACAAATAAAGATTGGGCAGCCTCTGACTAAACATTAAAAAACTGGATTAATCTGTTTAGTCGGATCCACCCTTTCTGCGCTCAAATGGAATCAGGACGCCGTTATCATCTACCAACGGAAATTCCCTGTCATCACCGAAACGCCTTTCGTGATCAGGTAAATCGCTGCTTTTATCTATCAACAACTCAGACTCTCCATCCTTTACCTGCATTCCTGCGTTAATATACTCAACAGGATCAACTGAGTTCTTGTAGCGCATCCAGAGCACCAGAGCACCCGCCACCATTAATAAAGTCGATGAAAAAAATATCAGGCGCGATTCCACCAATATCATGCAGAGCAAGCCCAAACTGATATAAAAATACGGCAATAAGTGATATATCGATCTCGGCAGCATAGTTAATACCTCTTTGGATGCTTCAATTCTTTCATGAATGACGCACCAAACATATAAACAGCTTTTATATTCATTAGGCTAGCAATAACCCCCATGAAAATCTAGACTTTACAGTACCATTGGTTCTGGTTAAATTGGACTTCGTCTGAAAGAAAATATAAAGGAATACGATGATAATCACCTTTTATGGTGTCCGAGGTTCAGCGCCCACACCTGGGCCAACAACGCTCAAATACGGCGGCAACACTTCCTGTGTGCATCTGGCGCTGGATAACGGGCAGGATGTGATTCTTGATGCCGGCACGGGCATGAAAAAACTGGGCCTCAATCTTTTAAACAAAACCACACCCATCAACATTATTCTGTCACACGTACACTGGGATCATATTCAAGGCTATCCTTTCTTTAGTCCTATCTTTCAAACTGAGCGCCAAATTGATGTGTTTTCAAGTACGGAATCTAATGATCGCGCTCCCGGTGCATTATTTAAACAAATGGATGGTGTCAATTTCCCGGTGACACTCGATCAACTACCCTCAAAGAATAACTGTATTTTTGATAATGTTGAAACCATCTTGCAACAACGGAATATTCACATCACAAAAAAACCACTTAATCACCCGGGTGGCGGCACTGCATATCGGTTTGAAGAAGATGGCATGAGCTGCGCTTATGTCACCGATAACGAACTGGATCCACCTGATAAGGTTCACACCAGTTATGATGAATGGGTTAATTTTCTACACGGTGTCGATGTACTGATTCACGACGCTCAATATACTGAAGAAGATATGCCACACAAACATGGCTGGGGACACTCATTAATATCCCAGGTCAGACAACTCGCCATCGATGCCGAAGTTGGTACATTGGTCATGTTTCATCATGATCCAGATCGCAGCGATGCGGAACTCGATGAAGTTCAAATAGAAAATGAAGCCCACTTCAAAAATAAACGAAACCCAACTCAAAGCATTTGCGCCGCAGAAGGTATGCAGATAAAACTTTCCAGACCGATAATCGGTGGCGATACACTAGTCGAAATTCTTTAGCGGTACTAAAATAATGAAAATTCTTGTTGTCGGTGGCGCCGGTTATATCGGCTCTCACATGGTTAAACAACTTGCCTTATCAAATCATGAAGTTGTCACTCTGGATAACTTAAGTTGCGGTTACAAAGATGCGGTTAAATATGGCGAACTTGTCATCGGTGATCTTGGTGATGTTAATGTTCTCAAACAATTGTTTAGCAACCATAAATTTGATGCCGTGATGCACTTTGCCGCTTTTATCGAAGTTGGCGAGTCAGTGATTAATCCTGCCAAGTATTATCACAACAATGTCTCCAATACCCATGTGCTACTCGATGCCATGGTCAAACATGATATCGAAAATTTTATCTTTTCATCCACTGCCGCTATCTTTGGTGAACCTCAATACACTCCCGTTGACGAAGGACATCCCCAACATCCTATTAACCCGTATGGTCGCAGCAAGTTAATGGTCGAACACATGCTGGAAGACTATGATGAAGCATACGGCTTGAAATCAACCTGTATGCGCTATTTCAACGCCGCTGGCGCTGATCCAGATGGCGAACTGGGCGAACGCCATAATCCTGAATCACACCTGGTTCCACTTATCCTGCAGGCGGCTTCTGGACGACGAGCTGATATCAAAATATTTGGTCAGGATTACCCCACCGACGATGGTACCTGTGTACGCGACTATGTACATATCAACGATTTATGCGATGCTCACTCACTGGCACTGAGCAGAATGCAAAAAACCGGCAGCAGTGCTCGCTACAATCTGGGTAATGGCAAAGGATTTTCGGTACAACAGGTGATTGATACCGCCAAACAGGTTTCATGTAGAGATTTCAAGGTGGTCATAACAGATAGACGTGCCGGTGACCCAGCCGTCCTGGTCGCCGATGCCAGACTCGCCAAACAGGAACTCAACTGGCAACCTAAATTCGATCAATTGGAAACAATTATTGAAACAGCCTGGCAATGGGAAACAAATTTCTTTACTCAATGATTCTTTCGCCACTAACACCTTAAAAAAATGAAGGGGCTTTATAGCCCCCTTTTTTGAAATCAACCTATTCCTCTTTGGCGAATGCATCAGCCGTAATGGACTTATACCAACCCAAGGCATATTTTGATTCCTGAAGCCGAGTTTTCTTTGAAGCTTTATTCGGACTATCCTTAACCGATACCGCTTTAATTTTATTATCTTTCAATCGATAAACCGATGCTCGTGAAATAGCATATTTTTTTGACAACAGACTATAGATGCTAGTGCTATAGACCATCTCCGGTATAGCCACGCCTCTTATATCAGAGACAATGTTTGCTGCACAAATCTTTGCCTGAGTATTGGCTGCATGCCCCGTTTTTGGCATATCACCCACTATGCTCGCGTCACCAATTACATGTATATCTTTCTGCTTTAAAGATTCGAATGTTTTCTGATTGACTGGGCACCAGCCATCCTGATCAGTCAAGGCGGTGTTAACAGCGATAGTGTTCGCCTGTTGCGGTGGAATAAGATTAACCACTGCCCCCTTAAATTCCTGTCCCGAGCTGGAAAATAATTGCATACTGCCTGCATCCACTCTTTCGATGCGACCAACATCACTACCACTGACCCATTCGATCATTCCCGGATATAATTTTTTCCACCCCGCCTCAAACAGTGACTGCTTGGCAAAAGTTTTATTGGAATCCACAATCAGAACTTTGGATTTCGGCTTGGCTTTTTTCAGATAATAAGCGATGAGGCTGGCACGTTCATAAGGAGCCGGTGGCGCACGAAATGGTTCCGGTGGTGGCGCAATAATAACAACACCGCCATCGTCCATTGCCTGTAGCTGCTTGCGTAATAAAATTGTTTGTTCACCCGCTCGCCATGCATGCGGCATGATGTGGCTTGCCTCATCATCATAACCCTTGATCAGGCCCCATCTAAAGCCGATGCCTGGAGAAATAACCAGACGATCATAACTCAGCTTGTTTCCATTGTTCAGGATAACGATTTTTTTTGTAGCATCAATATCGATAACCGTGTCATTTACCACATGGATTTTATTATGGTCACGCAAGCGATCATAATTATGTGTAATAAATTCCATGTCATGCAGCCCTGCCAGCACGGTATTGCTGAACGGACAGGTAACAAATTCTTTTTTTGGTTCGACCAGTGTGACGTCGATAGCCGGATCAAAGTGCTTGAGGTAATTCGCACAGGTCGCACCACCAAAACCACCGCCGATAATAACAACTCGGTAAGCGGCTGTTGCACTCGCTCTGATCGGCAAAGCCAGCATACTTGATGCACTACTGACACCAACAAGCTTGATAAAATCTCTACGGTTTAAATTTCTCATTGTTTAGCCTCATAGAAATATTTGGCAAGTAAGTTAATTTCTTCATCGCTATAGGAGCTGGCGTGTCGATCCATAATCGTTGCTCTTTCCGTACCCTCTTTAAATCCGTGCATGTACTCAGCAAGTTCATGATCACTATGATTATCTATGGAAGGAATTCGCTTTGAACCCTGTCCACCAGGGCCGTGACAGGTGACACACATAGTGGCTAACAATGCACCACGATCAATGCCCTGTGCTGTAGCAGAACTGGAAAACAACAACGCAACAAAACCGACTATTGTAAATAGTTCCTTCATCATTTTTATCATGATCAGTTACCTCCTTCTGATTTTTTTGTAAACGATTATTATGCTAGTCCAGAACAAAAAACAGCCGGATGAAAAGTTCCACCCGGCTGTTAATTACCTGCATATTTCGATGCAACCTTTTCTAGAAGCCAACCGCCAGTTGAACCGTCAGGCGATCATCATCATCCGCTGAATCCTGTGCACTCCTGTCCCAAAACTCAACAAAACCTTTTATATTTTGTTCGAAGTAGTAGGCAACATTTAGCACCAGTTCATCATAGCTATCTGCACCATTATTTTTCTCATAGCTATCGAAACGTATCAGCGGTACCCAGGTTGGTGCGCCACTGGCCGCTTTAAAGACATGATAAGCCTGAACACTCATCGCATCATTGTCATTTTCGGTACCTGTTTGAGCTGCTGAACCATCATCGCTGGCTGAGACAAACATCAACTGTACACGTGTGTTGCCGATATCAGCCTGGGCATCCAGACCAATCCTTGTGTACTCCAGTTCAGCATCAGATGCTGTCTGGTTAGGTCGTGAAGATACTACTTCACCTACTGCGCCACCGTTACAGTCGGAATCAATATCAACAATATCAGCAGCAGAACAGGTATGAGCAGCAACTTGGCCATTGACCATGAAGCCACCAATCATGATGTCCTTGGTAACATCAAAGGCAACACGTGCATGAATCGTACTGGCATCTTTACCTTCTGAAACATCAGTAGAATCAGAACCTGCGGGGCTATCAGCCTGAGCAGAAATACCTACACTGTAGAACAACTGATCTATAGGTCTGCCTGTCAATACCAGATTTTGTCTGCGACTGTTTAAGCTGCCATCGTAGCCATCAAATGCCTGGTTCATCGCACCGGTACCCGCACGGGTCATACGGAAATGAAGACCAAACAGCCCATAGGGATCTGCACGCATCATCTCCCCCCAGGTAAACTGAAGATTCAAAGCTTTGCTATGGTTATACGCAAGTACAGCCGATGGTATACCAATCTCAAAACCGTATGCATTTTGAGCTTCGTCCTCTGCTTCCAGTTCAAAGAAACCTGACCAGTTCTCACCGACGGCACCAGCAACAACAATTTCTGCCTCATGCAGAGCACGCGTGTTCGCAGCTTCAGCGCTGTCTTTCTTGTCATAAGGTCGCGCAAAGATTAAGGCAGAAACACCAACACTATTTTCTTCCGCTAAATCCTTAAACGACATACGATCGCCATCCGGCATTCGATAACCCAGCTCTTTGTACACTCGGCCTTTCTTACTCAGCTGAGGCCATGCATTGTGGCAATACGAGCAATTTTTACCCGTATCTCTCGCGAATGATGGAACCGCCTCTGCCGTGAGCGTCGCAAATGCGAACCCAACCGCAGTTAATATTGTTACTATGTTTCTTATTTTCATTAATTACTCCTCGATTTTTTATTTTTGATCGAATAACTCCCCCATTGAACAACAAACATCGTTGCTCTAGTACCAATAGTACTCCCAGTAAACCTTATAATCTAATATAGATCAATTAATTACCAATTAAACATTAAATAACTTCAGATAGTTAACGCATTTTTTATATGGTATCTAAATAGAGATTGAGCGCTGTTTAGAATAGATTTTTGATCTTTTTTAACGAGAGAGAATCAACATTCGTTGATCCACCCACAAAGCGAGGTGATTTTTCAGCTCAGCAAACGTGAGCTTTTGAGGAAAGCGCTTTTGTCCTTTTTATTATTGCTCACTATCTTACAAGCAATGAACTAACATTTATTTCACGGGCAATAAAGCATTACGTAAATCATAAACAATGCGATGCGTGTTGTGACAACGCGCGCACACAGTCACAGCAATTTCACCCATTAGTTTCTGACTGTCTTTCACCAATCCTTTACTGATGTTTGACTGTAATATTTCAAGGCGTTGCTGGGTTGCCTTGCCCAGTATTCGCTCCCGTGGATAGGCATCATTTTTATGACAGGCAATACAACTATCGCCTAGGTTTTGTAACTGACTGGCAAGCGTTTTGCTGGATTTCAATGCTACAGGGTTATGACCATCATCCAGCGCAATCAAAATTCGATTAACAGATTCAGATAGCTCTTCCATATTATCTTCAAAACTCTGCTGAGATCCGTTGATGCCTTTAAGCTTTAGCTCATCGTAATGAGGTGAACGGTGCATCGCCGTCACCAGTGGCTGATAATCCTGATGACAATCATCACAGGTACGCTGGATCATTTTCAGTGTTTTAGCAACGCGGGGCGCATCGCCCTTTTCTGCAAACATCTCAAGCTCAGGCAATAATCGGGGCTTAATCTCTTTTTCCCACTCGGGCACCATATCAGCAATTTTGTTGTAATCTTTCTCTAAACGAGCGATCCACTTTGCCATGCCGGGCTGGTCATTCAATTTGGCATATTCACTAATAGCCTGCATTTCCCGTCGTAGTTTAAACATAGTATGCAACCATACCTGTCGCTTATTAGCCGGCTTGTACCATTTCTCCAGTGACGCGGGAGGCACATCGATGCTGACTGCTTTACCTGCATAAGCTGGCACAACACCGGCAGCCAGTACAAAAATTAAAAATAACAAAGCAGAGATAAATTTCATAGTATTACTGGGCCAAAGAAACAGGACATTGATGATACTATAAGTCATTCTATTGTCATCAAAAAAATTAAGGCCGCCTTCTACTATCCAGCAGTATTCCCGTATTTGCCTGCCTTTCTTCTGACGTAGATCATTAGTAATATACTGATATGCCGTTATGATTTCGCCGTTCAATAATGAGGTGTTCTAATGAATATTAAAGAATTTATGGCACATGACCACAAAGAATGTGACCGGCTTTTTGCCATTGCAGAGAGTGCAGCCGCTAGCGAAGATTGGGATACAGCGACTCAGACATTCAATGACTTTATCCAGGCCATGGAACGACATCTTGGTGTTGAGGAAAATGAACTTTTCCCTGCCTTCGAAGAGGCTACCGGTATGACCATGGGACCAACTGAGATGATGCGTTCGGAACATGACCAGATGCGGGTGCTTTTTGCTGAGATGCGTGACGCCATGGAACGCCAGCACAGTGATGACTATCTGGGCATATCAGAAACGCTGTTGATATTGATGCAACAACACAATATGAAGGAAGAGCAAATCCTCTATAACATGATGGATCAGCATCTGACAGATGACATCAGCCATTGGCAGCAAAAGTTTCAGGACTGGGACAAGAGCTAATGCCCAATGAGGTTTTACTGGATGTCAGCGAGCTAGCCCCGCCAGAACCTCTCACCCTGACACTCGAAGCCGCTGAACAACTGCAAGCCGGTCAATACCTGCGAATGTTGCACCGCCGTGAACCCTGCATGCTTTTCGGCAATCTCGACGACAATCATTTCAAATATTTTCAGCGCAAGGGCGCCATCTCTGCTGTCGAAGTCTTCATCTGGGCTGAAGATGATAAAGAAGCAGCCGAAGCTGTACAGGCAATAATAGACGCGCAAGACTAGATTTAATGCACGCTAATCTTTCACTACAGCAAGCTCCTCCCTTTTCCGTACCTGCACGATTTCTGGTCAGCGCCCCGCTGTTTGGCATGGTTGCGGCACTGGTCATGCTCTGGCACGGGCCTGAGATGATTAGTCATCGCTGGACGCCTGAACTACTCGCCGTCACCCATTTCCTGACCCTGGGTTTTCTCGCCATGAGTATGCTGGGTGCCTTGATGCAACTTATGCCCGTACTCATGGGCATGGTTATTCCACGAGCCATACTTTTTAGCAGCATGGTTCATACTCCACTATTTTTAGGTAGTGCCTGCTTAGGCCTGGCATGGCTGATTAATATTAACGAACTCTTCATCATTGCAATGGCGTTACTGGGGTTCTCTTTCACGATTTTTATCGTGGTAGTAACCGAGCGTTTATTGCGTTCAAAAAATAGACACGTCACACGAAGCATGATGATGCTGGCATTGTTCGCCTTATTCATCACCGCCATTCTTGGTATCTACCTGGCCATGGGCTATGCATCAGCAGACTTTTCACTGGCACGGCAATTAACTGATTTGCATTTGAGCTGGGGGCTGCTCGGCTGGGTAGCGCTGCTAATTATGGCCGTTGCCTATCAGGTCATCCCCATGTTCCAGATCACCGATGAATACCCGGCCAGACATCAACGTTGGATGGGGTGGTCACTGTTCATCGCCCTGCTCGCCCTGAGTCTGGCTTATAACTGGCCATCGGAAATACTAAAATCCATCTCACAGATATTCCTCGCCGCCTGTTTGCTGATATTTGCACTCACCACCCTGTGGGTACTTCAGACACGCCGTCGCCAGATACCTGACCTGACCATGATGTTCTGGCAACTTGCCATGGTCAGCCTTATTTTGCTGATACTGGCCTGGGCGATAGCCACATTGATGAATTTTGATTTACCGGTACTACTGGGCGTACTGATCATTCACGGCTTCGCCATGACCACCATCACAGGCATGATGTATAAAATCATCCCCTTTCTTATCTGGTTACACCTGAGCACGCGTAATAAAAATTTACGTGACAAAGGCGAGAGAACTTCACAGGTAAAAGTGCCGCACATGCGAAAAATTATTCCGGAGGCCGCTGGCCTATGGCAATTTCGCCTTCATTCGATCAGCCTGGTATTGCTGATCCTGGCTGCCATCTGGCCAGACTGGTTTTTTTATCCAGCCACCTTAGTATTTTTCATAGCTCAGACGGCATTATTCTTTAATTTATCAAAGGCCGTTTATTTTTATAATGCAAAGATTGCTGAACTTGAAACTCAGCAGTCTTAGTTACTGTGACATATTGACCATTAAGGTTAAAATACAAAAAAAATATAACTAACCATCTACAACTTCCTATGAACCAACTAGACGAATTAATACAACAAATAAAATCCAGACCTGAAAGCATCGAATTTCAGGACGTCATTAAGCACATCGATAAATCCTATGATTACACCCCTACCCAGTTTAGCAATGGCAATGCTGACGATTGCGTCACCAGCAAAGCAGGAGAGAATGAAGGCTCCTGTAAAATCTTTGCTTTCGGCTTGCTGAACAAGCTTGACGAAATACAAACCCTGAACTGCTTCGGCCAATATTATCGTGATGACGTATTGAAACACCCGGAAAACACAGATCATGCGAACATTCGCACTTTTATAAAACATGGCTGGAAAGATATAGTCTTTGACAACATTGCACTAAAAAAACTGCATGATAAAAACATAGGCACCGCATAGCACAACAGGCCTTATATCTTCACAAGGAATCAGAAAACCTATAAACCGCCTTTACCTGTTGTTTTAACAATCAGCCAGGTAGCACCTATAGCAACAAGCAATAAAGCCGCCGCTGCCGCAACATTATTTAATAATTGTGGCGACACAAGCAGCATTGACCCCAGCAGCAACATCATCACACCAGACAATAACTTTAATACCATTCCCTCGTGCTCAGAAAGTTTTCTTGAGCCCAGCTTCACAGTGAACAAAACAACAATACTCAATAAAGGCAAAATATAAATCAGGTTATAAAGAACTAAATACAAATAATAACTTTCAGCGGGCAACGACCTTAAAGTCAAAATTCGTGTATACACCATGGGAAACCCAGCCGTACACAATAGTTCATAACTATTTGCAACCACAGCTAAAACAATCGTAGCCGCCATAACTGTTGCCATTGAATCCAGACGTAACAAGTTACGCATACGATCAAACAGCTTTGGCTTTGCATCATCAGAAATACTCAATGAAAAACCTTTTTTAAACCAGAAAAAGTCTTTGATATTTACTAGCGCAATAAGAATAGCAATACTACCTGCAATTAATGTAATTAAACGCAGCTCACCTAAATAGATAAACAAATTTAACCAGGCCGCCATAAATAAAAAATAGATAGCGCCTGAAAAAAATACAAAAACCCCGCCAATTAGTGCCATCCTGCTCCGACTTCGAGCGTGTACCATCATGCTAAGCAGAAACAGCAATACGAAAAAAGCACAGGGATTAAAGGCGTCCATGCCAGCAATAAGCACGGTTAACACAGGCAGGGAATAATTATCTGAGGATATATTACCCAATACGGGTATATCCACCGACGTTAATTCATTCTGATCAAATGTAAAGAGAATCCCATTATCAGGCTCATATTCTTTAGCAAACTGATAACACGCCTGCAAATGTGCTCTCAACAACTGCCCAGTTGTTTTTTGGCTGTCATAACCCGTAATTGAGTTCCCGCAAAACATAAATGCCGGCACCGTATTTGCTTCACCGCCAAGTCGTGCCGCCATATCAACAAAAGTTTTAACATTTTCCTGATGATGCACTAACTCTAAGGAATGCAGTTTCAACCATGGATACTCTTTATCCATCTCAATAATATCGGGTTGAGCCTGCAAACAATGAGGGCATTTTTCCGACCAGAAAAAATATAGGTGAATAATCGGCTGTTCATTGATATCTTTTTCATACCAGACAGGTTCACTTGAAGCTAAAGCATTAGTAACTGGCGAAACAAAGAGAACTAATACAATTAGTAAAAGCACACCAATTTTTTTGATTTCACCTGCGATCATTATTTTTTTATTAAGCCAGCATTGTATGCTTACTATACAAGAATTAAGTTATACCGTGAACGTTGAATGCCAGGTGGTGGGATAGTGGCCGAACCTAGAAAAAATCATCAGGAATGATTTTTCATGAGCGATAGCGAACCCGAAGGGTGAGGCTTATGGATGAGCCGAATAATTTAACCAGCCTGGTTCAATTCGATTCAAGTCTAGTAATGAGTAAACTGGGATATTGTAGAACGAAAGTAAAAAGTGGTGGCCGAACCTGGAATTGAACCAGGGACACGCGGATTTTCAATCCGCTGCTCTACCAACTGAGCTATTCGGCCATATTCTTTCAAATGTTCTGAACAGAACTGCTCAGAGGCGCGTATTTAAGCCGCTAGCCCGCTGTGAGTCAAGTTATTTCAGGTATTGCTGCAGGATATTTGTCACTGGTGTCGCCAGCGCGTAGTCATTCACCTGAACAGCATCGCACCAGTGCTGCTCGCTATCCTGCACTTTCCCTGAGACGGATACCACCTGCACCCTGCACGGCGTAATATCGAGATGATAGTGGCTGAATGTGTGCCTGAATCCTGCCTGATCTTCAAGGCTTTCAATACGATGGCCCCAGTACTGCTCGCATTGTTGCGTTATATCCTGCTCCATTGCCAGTTCTGGCAGACTCCAGAGCCCGCCCCAGATACCGGTGGGTGGACGCTTTTCCAGCAGGACCTGACCTTCCGCATTGGTCAGAAGCAGCATACGCACGGTTTTGACTGGCAGCTGTTTTCTGGGCTTACGTGTTGGTAACTCATCAACGCGTTGATTTTTAAGCGCCAGACACCCCTTTTGCAATGGGCATTGCTCACAATCGGGTGATGAGCGCGTACAAACGGTGGCGCCCAGATCCATCATCGCCTGCGTATAATCAGCTAATCGATCATCAGGGGTACAGGCTTCAGCTTTCAGCCACAAAAGGTTCTCCACCGCCTTTTTTCCATACCAGCCCTCCACCTCAAAATAGCGGCTCAATACCCGTTTCACGTTGCCGTCGAGGATGGCGTGTCTCTGGCCCAGCGACTGCGCCAGGATCGCACCAGCAGTAGAGCGACCGATACCTGGTAAGGCAAGAACCTCGTCATATTGCTCTGGAAATTTACCTTTATGTTGTTGATCAATCACTACAGCAGCTTTATGCAGGTTTCGGGCGCGCGTGTAGTAACCCAGGCCAGCCCACAGCTTCAAAACTTCATGCTGCGATGCTTTGGCGAGGTCAGATAGTTCGGGGAATTTCGTTAGAAAACTCTGGTAATAAGGGATAACGGTGGTGACCTGCGTTTGCTGAAGCATAACTTCGGCCAGCCAGACCCGATACAAACTACGATCTTTTTGCCATGGCAGGTCGTGGCGACCATTTTGACTGAACCAGTCCAGCACCTGTTTAGCAAAGGCGTTACCTATTTTTGTTATATCTGAAGCCTCAACCACCGTCTAGCGCTGCCAGTCACCTGATTTGCCGCCGGATTTACTCAATAGCTGAATATCACTCATGCGCATCCCCCTATCCATGGCCTTGCACATGTCATAGATGGTTAGCAGGGTAATCTGCACTGTGGTCAGCGCTTCCATTTCAACTCCGGTATTGCCGGTAGTTTCTACCGCGGCACGGCATAACACGCTGCAGTTTTCCTCATCGGGTATTAACTCAATATCGACGTGAGATAGCGCCAACGGGTGGCACAGGGGAATCAGTTCGGCGGTTTTTTTCGAGGCCATAATGCCAGCAACGCGCGCCACTGCCAGCACATCGCCTTTTTTGTTGTCGCCCTGCAGAATACGCTGCAAAGTTTCAGCCTGCATGGTGATACTGCCATCGGCCACAGCTCGGCGATGCGTGAGCGCTTTATCGCCAACATCGACCATATGCGCTTCACCGCGTGCATTAAAATGATTCAATTTGTCACTCATAACGATTCTCTGGACATTTGTATTGGTGGCTAGCATAGCAAGAGCGCACCACCATAAACAATAGCTCTATCTGGGTGACACACTATGAGCAAAACCGTTAACATGCATCTATGAACATTCAAGTTAAATTTTTTGCCAGCCTACGCGAAAAGCTGGGTATTGAGTCCACCAGTATTGATACCAGAACCGGGATTACGATCCGTGAGATATGGGATCAGGTCACCTCTGAAGATTACCCCGTTAATACGCTGTGTGCCATCAATATGGATTACGCCAAACCGGATGATGTGGTCAGCGATGGTGACGAGGTGGCTTTTTTTCCGCCCGTGACAGGAGGCTAAAGTGCCAGCCTTTTTATACGAGAAAGCTCTCGACCCGCTACGCGAAATCGAACAATACCAAAACCAGCATCTCCGCCCCGGCAGTTATGGTGCCACTGCTAATTTTATCGGCACCATGCGTGACTTCAACGCCGGTGATGATGTGCAGCTGATGACACTGGAACACTACCCTGAAATGACCCGGAAATTTCTCGACCATCTGTGCGATGAAGCATTTAGCAAATGGGACCTGGTCGATTGCCTGGTCATCCATCGTTTTGGTGAGATCAAACCCGGCGACCCGATTGTGCTTACCGTGGCCTGGTCAGCACATCGAAAAGAAGCTTTTGCTGCCTGTAGTTATTTGATCGAAGAGCTCAAAGCACGCGCACCATTCTGGAAGAAAGAAACTACCGGCAATAATGAGCGCTGGGTGCATGACGCACCCAGCAGCTAACTACAAGGCTACTGAATTAGAATAAACAGGGCTGAGCGGCCACGCTGAATATTCAGCAGAATTTGCCTGTCCTTGTTACCGACAACCTTTTTAAAGTCTTCCAGCGTTTTTACCGCTCTGCGGTTCACCGAAAGAATAATGTCGCCTTTACGCAAACTTGAATTCCACGCCGGGCTACCCTGCTCGACCTCGGTCACCACCAGATAAACATCACCACCTTCATTCGATTGCTCAATGGTCGCCCCTGCTAAACGCGCATGAACTTTTTTACCTTCGACTACTTCTTCAGCCTGGTCTTTAATCACCGCAGTAAGGCTCTTGCGCTTGTTATCACGGATGACTTCCATTTTCATTTTTTCACCGACGCGTAACATTCCCACTGCATTACGCATTGCCGAGGCACTCTTAATGGGCTCACCATTAATGGCGACCACCACATCCCCAGCTTCAAGTCCGGCCTCTTCTGCCGCTGAGTCTTCAATCACTTTTGAAATGACCACGCCTTGATGCAAATCGAGACCAAAAGCGTTGGCTAGCTCAGGCGTTAAATTCTGCATAATAACGCCCAGCATGCCGCGACGCACTTCGCCAAACTCAATCAACTGATCAACAATCTGGCGTACCATATTAATGGGGATAGCAAAACCGATGCCTACATTGCCCTGGCCACCCGCGGCAATAATGGCGGTATTAATGCCAATCAATTCACCTTTCAAATTCACCAGCGCACCACCCGAGTTACCGGGGTTAATTGAGGCATCGGTCTGGATAAAATCTTCATAACCTTCTATGCCCAGGCCTGTTCGACCCAGAGCACTAATGATGCCCGAAGTTACGGTCTGCCCCAGACCAAAGGGATTGCCAATCGCCACCACAAAATCACCAACGCGCAATTTATCGGAATTGGCCATGGCTATATCAGTGAGATTATCGGCTTTAACTTTGAGCAGAGCCACATCTGCTTCCGGATCAGAACCAACCAGAGTGGCTTCATACTGCTTGCCATCGTGCAGGGTGATCTGGATCTCATCAGCACCCTCAACCACATGATGATTAGTCACAATAAAGCCCCTGTCGGCATCAATCACCACGCCAGAGCCCAGACTTTTGGTTTCATGGCGTTGCGGCATATTACCGAGCCCCTCAAAAAAACGCCTGAAAAATGGATCATTGAGCAAGGGATTGTTCTGCACATCAACATGCCCCTTAGTTGCAATATTCACTACAGCAGGGCGGGTACGCTCAACAATGGGAGCCAGTGTCGGTAAAGCTTCACCATTCACACTAACGGGCAAACTGGCAATCACCGAGCCTGAACTCAACGTTACAGCCGTCAACAAAAAGATCAATATAGGTCTCAAACTAAACATAATATCTCCTTAATTTATTTCATCACATCGACAGTATCGATACACAAAAGTTCGAAAGCCTGAGCATGCGGATTATCAGCGAATTTACCATAACTTTAAAGCCACTTGATGTTAGATTCATGAACTGATATCTTCACGATCTTTATTATTAATACCAACAAGGATCAATACTCATGCGTTCTTCTTATCTTCTAGCACTTGCTTTTGTGCTACCCATAATCTCCTGCGCAGCAGATCATAGCCTCGACACTCTTGAGAAAAAAGCCAGTTACAGCATTGGCGTTGATTTTATCAATCGTATGCAGGCACAAAACGCTGAAATAGACGTTGATGCTTTCATTCGAGGCATCAGTGATGCTTCATCTGGAAAAGAAACAGCCATGACCCAGCCAGAAATGACTCAGACAATAAAAGATTTTCAACAACATGTTACTGAATTACGCCAGGCAAAACAAAAAGAGCTGGCTTCTAAAAATATTGAAGCAGGCAAGGCTTTCTTAGCTACTAATGCTAGCAATGAGGGCGTTATTACCACCGAAAGTGGCCTGCAATATAAAATTATAAAAGAAGGTACAGGCGATTCGCCCAAGCTGGAAGATACTGTTGTAACAAACTATGAAGGACGTCTTATTGATGGACAGGTTTTCGATAGTTCTTACAAACGCAAGCAACCCGCCACTTTCCCGGTTAAGGGTGTAATCAAAGGCTGGACAGAGGCTCTGCAACTAATGAAAACTGGTGCTAAATGGCAGTTGTTTGTACCTGCTGACATTGCTTATGGCGCATCTCAGCGCGGAAAACTCATACAAGCCAATTCAACTTTGATTTTTGATATTGAGTTATTAGAAATAAAAGCGGCTAAATAATGAAAACAGTACTTCTGTTTGAATGATGCGATTTATTCAGACAGAAGTACTCAACATTAAATGGTCACCGTGCATTGCACCCTATGCACCTTTGAAATAAATATTTTTACTGCCCATCGTTTGTTACAACTCAACATCTAATCGGCAGACCCTAGAAGCGCACCCAACCACTGGCTTTCTTTTTTGCTATCCAGTGCTAATTTTACGGCAACCGTTAAAGGTACGGATAACAACATACCTGCCGTTCCCAGCACCCAGCCCCAGAATACGAGAGACAGAAAAACTACCAGCGCAGATAAACCCAAACCTTTTCCCATATATTTCGGCTCGACAACATTACCCATAATAACGTTGATCACCAGATAACCGGACATAACTAGTATGGCTGTACCCGTATCCATCTGCACCAATGCCAGTAACACAGCGGGTACTGCCGCTATGATAGAGCCAATATTCGGCACATAATTTAACATGAAGGCCAGCACACCCCAGAGCGCAGGGTAATCTACACCTAATAGCCATAACCATAACGCCACCAGAACGCCTGTTACTGCGCTCATCCATGTTTTAATACTCATATACCTTCTGAGCTTTTCCGTAAACACCGTCGAAAAATTACGACCTTCCTGGTTACCACCTATGGCTTCTATTTTTTTAGAAAAAGTCGCCGCTTCCAGCAAAATAAAAATCACCGTTAATAATATTAAAAATGAGTTTGTCAACACATTACCAAAACCTGACAATATTGAAGCCACCATTCTCATTGCTGATTTTGGATCGATATTGGAATTTAAATAATCTGATGGCAGTGCAATACCCTGTGTTGCCAGCCATTGAATTAAAGCTTGCCACTGCTGCGTAATGCGTAACTGATAAGCAGGCAGGTTTCTTGAAAAATCATCAGCCGAACTCCCAATCAATACAGCTATGCCCAGGCCAGCAATCATGACCAAAGCCACCACTACAAACAAGGAAGCAATTTCACCTACTCCTTTCTTCTGCAAACCCAGCATTACCGGCAAACATAAAATCGCAATAAATACTGAAAGAAAAAATGGCACAAGTAATGATGCAGCCTGTTTCATACCAGCAACAACAATCACAAGAGCAGCGGCAACTAATATTGCTCTTGATGTTTTAGAAAACCCTGTATCTTGCATACTCTTCCCCTGTTAAACTTTGCTATCTAAATCATGATCCAGTAATTCATCATCCTGATCATCCAGCTCAACTTTTTCTATTTTTTCAAAACGACTGCTGATTTTCTGCGCCGAAGTATTTACTTTACCGACATCATCATGCGCCATTCGAATATGCTTCGATAAATCATCCATACGATTTTTAAAACGACCAAAGTCTTTTGATAAACCCACCAGATGCTCCTGTATCAAATGCACCTGCTTACGAGTAGCCGCATCTTTGAGTACCGCGCGCACCGTTGTTAATACCGCCATTAAGGTGGAGGGCGACACCATCCATACACGCTTCCGATGCGACTCTTCAACCAGTTCAGGCTGATGCGCGTGTATCTCCGCAAACACCGCTTCAGCAGGAATAAACATCATCGCGCTATCGGAAGTTTCGTTAGCAATAATATATTTTTCTGAAATATCTTTAATGTGTTTTTTTACGTCCTGACGAAATTGTCGTTCTGCTGCCTGGCGATCTGATTCTGCCAGTTCGTTATCCATCATGCGCTTATAAGAGTCCAGCGGAAATTTGGAATCCACCGCCAGATCACCAGTCGGCTCCGGCAAAAATAACATGCAATCTACGCGTGTGCCGTTAGACAAACTGTGCTGCAAGGCAAAACTATTTTCCGGCATCATATTACGCACCAACGCTGCCATCTGCACTTCACCAAAAGCACCACGTGAACGCTTGTCGGATAACACTTCCTGTAAGCTCACCACATTAGTAGAAAGCTCGGTAATTTTTTTCTGCGCCTCATCTATCTTGGCCAAACGCGATACCACATCGGTAAAAGTTTCCGTGGTTTTCTCAAAGCCTTTGCTCAATCGTTTCTCAACCTGACCGCTGATCTCATTTAATCGCTGGTGCAATAATTCCTGCATCTGTTTGTTGGACTCGGCCATTTTTTCAATACTGGCCTGGCCCATCTCACCCAGTCGTTTTTCAATGCCATGCTGCATCTCACCAAAGCGTTGCTCAAACTTACTCTGCATATCAGCCAGACTAGAGAGTTGTGAATCACGCGCTTCACCTAGCTTTTTATCCATATTCTGGAACTGCCGGTTCTGTTCGTCATTTCGCATATCTGTACGTTCCTGCTGTCCGCGCATACGCCACAGAAAGCCAGCAACCGCCAACAACAAAACCAGCATTAAGAAATCAATTACGTTTATTTCACTCATATTCCTGTCTTTAAATGTATTTCCGGTTCGTGTTATCTTACACACAATTCATTATTAAACGCACTAATCCAGTATTCCTGTATGAACACCGTTCTCTGTTCCACTTCAGATATTCCAGATCCTGGCAGTAAAGCATTCCAGCTTGAGCATAACAACGAAATACTAGATATTTTTGTGATTCATAAGGATGGTGAATTTCACGTTTTCATCAACAGCTGTCCACACACCGGTGTCAATCTTGAATGGCAGGAAGATCAATTTCTCGATGCTGAGCAAAGCTTTATCCAGTGCGCCAGCCACGGTGCACTTTTTGAAATAGCGACAGGTCATTGCATCCACGGTCCCTGTGCAGGTGATCGACTCACACCAATAAATATCGAGATTATTGATAACACGATTATTTTACTAATCTAAATCCACTCTTTTCTAGTCAACACTTGACATCATCACCAACAAGCACTAAGTTAGTGATCGTTCACTTTCTTTGTGACTAACACTATATAAAAATTAAGAGGTTTATTATGAGCGATTTTGATTCAGAACTGGATGCCAGCGGCCTGAACTGCCCACTTCCAATTTTGCGCGCCAAGAAGGCTATTGCCGGTCTTGAAGACGGTCAAACACTTAAAATCATCGCAACCGATCCAGGTTCTGTGAAAGATTTTGAAGCTTTCTGCAAGCAAACAGGCAATACACTGCTTTCAAGTGGTGAAGAAGGCGGTAAATTTGTCTTCATGATTAAGAAGTCTTAATCATCTCTGCCTCTCAGGGCTTGTTAGTCGTTACGCCATTATGAGCACACGCTTACCAGGCCCTGAGCGCAGGCAGTCCATTCTTAAAGAATCCCAGCGACTATTCGCCGAAAAAGGATTCCATGGCGTTTCCATCGATGAAATCGCCCGCGCGGTAAGCGTCAGCCCCGCCATTCTGTATCGACACTTTGATTCCAAACAGGCGCTCTACGACGCTGTTTTACAGGAACTCTCCTCACAACGTGAAAGTTATGTCGACGCTGTCGTCAACAGCGATGCCAATTTTGAGGAAGTTCTAATCGGCATGACCGAAGTGTTTATCCGTAGTATCGGCGAAAACCCCAATTTGTTGCGCATTGAGATGCAAAGCTTATTAGATGGCAACCCTGCTACCAGTGAATTTTTTGAAAATCGCTGGAAAAGTTTCGCTGACTACATCAATTTCAGTCTAAATGAACGCCTGGCTTACGATCTTGCCGACCGAGAAATCACTATTTTATCTGCTAGCCTTATGTTTCAGGGCATGGTTCGTGAAGCACTGCTACAGAAATATTTACAGCCCCAGGATCGCCTGGTTGACATCAGCCTGACCGAGCTCAGCCGTGAGCTGGTCACACTCTTTCTTAGAGCCATCGGCATTTACGAATCAAGACTCGCGCAAAAAGAGTCAAATCAAATTAAATCAAAATACCCGGTAAGCTGACAGACTGATATTTTTCAGCTAAATTACTGCCACCTCGAATTCTCAATTAAATATTTATTATGAAAAAATATATCTTCGCTGGCTTAGCACTTTTCCTGGGCCTAGGTTCTGCTCTCCTTTTTGTTGAATTATCACAAACCTATTCAACTTTAACCGACGATGAAGCTACGGAAATCCAATCACCAGCCATACTGACAGACCCAGCAGACATGGGCACCATTATCAATGTAAAAATGGAAACTTCGATGGGTGAAGTCATGCTGGAACTTTATCCTGATAGAGCACCAGAGACAGTTAAGAATTTTCTCTACTACACCAATGCAGGTGAATATGATGGAACCATTTTTCATCGCGTTATTAAAAATTTCATGAATCAGGGTGGTGGCTTTACCACCGATTACAAACAAACTGAGATGCAACGGCCGATTTCCAACGAGGCATTCAATGGCTTGAGCAACCTACGTGGCACAATTGCCATGGCGCGTACCAGTGCGCCTCACTCTGCCACCAAGCAATTTTTTATCAATACCGCCGACAACACCTTTCTTGATCACACCGGAAAAAACATGAGTGGTTGGGGTTATGCCGTATTTGGAAAAATCGTCAGTGGCATGGATGTAATGAACAATATATCTAACGTACAGACAGGTGATGCCGGCCCATTTGATCAGGATGTGCCTGAACAGCAAATCATCATTTTAAAAATGTTAGAAGATAAATCTTCAACTGAAGCAGCTAGCACGGAACCTCTAGCTACGGAATAATTCTGGCAAATAATATTCACTCACCAGCAACGGTTTATCACCGACATGAAAGACCGAGCGCCGCCCCCAGATAATTTCATCCTGTGCGCCGGTTCTTTTATAGAGTGGATTTTCAGGTAATAACTGAGTCACCATCACTTCATCACGGCGCATACTATGGTCGGCAAATAACATTGCACCTAAAGGGCGATTACCTAAATTAGCGTAACTGCGTTCTGCGCCTTTAAGCGTACTCAAAGGTATCACCGTACGCGCATAAACGACGGATTTTTTGCCACAGCAAAGTCTAACCTGTCTGATTAAAGCAAACTGGTTGCTAGCAATTTCCAGAACTTTTGCTTCATCCCATGTTGGTCGCCTAATTTCCTGCGACAATAGCTCAACATGAAAATTACCAGAACTATAACGAATCAGTCTAGCTGTTAATGATGAGGCATCAAATAACCATGAGCGCACCACAGGCGGCAGACGTTTTGTAAATAACTGCCTGCGCTTATACCAACGTTGGGTGATACTGCTAGAACTCATAACTGCCTTGCCAAAGAATGAAGTCGGATTTTACAACGACTTAGTCCGATTGTTCTGCCGATTTTATCCATCGCTGCAAAACGGCACCTAGTTCCGCCATACGGACAGGCTTACCCAGATAGTCATCCATGCCGGAAACCAGGCATCGCTCTTTATCACCTTCCATGACATTGGCCGTCATTGCAATAATCGGCAAATGCCCGCTTTCTGAAAGTGTTTCCTGTTCACGCCATAAACGTGTCGCCTCAAAACCATCCATTTCAGGCATCTGGCAGTCCATTAAAACCGCATCAAAACTATCCCGCTTTAAAAATTCCAGTGCTTCTCTACCATTTTCTGCCAGCTCTGATTGCAGCCCAACTTTCTCTAACATTTTTTTCGCCACCATCTGATTAACCGGGTTATCTTCTACCAGGAGCACCCGTCCCTCAATCTTCACCGCCTCATCCACCCTAGCAACCACCAGTGTTGATGATTCTTCTTCAGGCGCAATACCCAGTGGTATAACAAACCAGAATTTAGAGCCTTTCCCCACTTCGCTCTCTATCCCTAAATTACCATGCATCATTCCAATTAATTGCTTTACAATCGTTAAACCCAAACCGGTGCCACCATGTTTACGCGTGGTAGAACCATCTGCTTGCGAAAATGCCAGAAACAATTTTTGATGTTTATTCGTAGGAATACCCACTCCTGTATCTTCAACTTCAATACGAATTAGTACTTCTTTTTCATCTTTAAGCTTGAGTTTGATACGAACAACGACACCACCTTCACTAGTAAATTTAATCGCATTAGAAATTAAATTTACCAACACTTGCCGCATACGCGTAGGATCACCTACGACTTTTTCAGGTACGGCTTCATCAATCTCACTATTTAAATAAATACCCATCTGCTCTGCTTTTAACGCATGCAATACCACCACATCATTAACAACATCCCTCAAATCAAAGGGGATTGCTTCGAACTCAAGCTTACCTGCCTCAATTTTTGAAAGATCAAGAATATCATTCAAAATAGACAGCAAGGCATCAGCTGATTTATACGCGACATTGACATATTCATGCTGCGACTCGGTTAATGTTGTATCCTCCAGCAACTGAAGTGTGCCAATAATTCCGTTCATAGGCGTGCGAATTTCGTGACTCATGTTTGCCAGAAACTCACCTTTACTGCGACTCATCCTCTGAGCTTCATCTCTGGCCTTCTTTAGCTCACCCTCAATATTTTTTACGTACTCTATTTCACTGGTGAGTGACTGATTAAGATTTTCCAGGTCGCTGGATGCCCGAGTTAGATTTTTGATCAGATCTTCATTCTTCAATGACAGTCTTAATGCATCTGATGAAGACTTATTTATTCGATAAGCCGCTAATATAATTACGACCAGTAAAAAACTGGTCATGCCGGATAGAGTATAATAAATTTCACCGCCTATATAAAAAAGACGCGCTACTAAGGGAACCAGTATAAACCCCACATAAGCCGAATAGACCCAGAGCATATTTGAGTAACTGATACCACTGGCCGACACCCCTACCAGCATAAACGCCAAAATAATCTGCCCCATCTGTTCACTGGGAAACATCAGCGTTGAGGCAATACCCCATCCCATGGCAACAAATATTACCGCCAGAAAATACCATCGCTTGGCTACATCTGCGGAAAAATAAGCATAATCTTTTTTATACAATTTAAAATGCTGAACAATGGTGCAACAGAAATATAATAAAACCATCATTGCCAGCCAGACACTTAAAACAAGTGGCGGCAAATCATCCCACACCAGAGCAACCCAGGTTATGGCCATCACCAAACTTACTAAATTATTAAAACCCGAGCTTTCTATTAATCGAGTTTCATTAAATTCACGCACAATATCGCCATAGACATCAATTTCATCTATCGATTCAGGTTTAGATTTTTTTCTTAAAAATGAGAACATCAACCAATGCTGCACTTTATTTACCTTTCATTTGCATTACATAGTCAGCCTAGAGTAACTCTGAATAATTATCCAGTTATCCAGCCTTAATCACACTGAACCATATTGCTCAGACCACCCCATCCAACGCCTTATCAAGGGTTTTACACTATCAGGCCACTGCGCCTGAATCTGCTCAGCTGCCTGCTTCACATCATCCAGCATAAACTCGTCGCGCAACACATCGGCAATTCTCATACCGACTACACCCGTCTGCCTCGTCCCCAAAACTTCACCCGCACCTCGCATTTCGAGATCTTTCTGCGCGATGACAAAACCACTCGAATTTTCACGTATGATCGCCAGCCGCTGCTTTGCTCTTTCAGATAATGGTGACTGGTACATCAGCACACAGCTACTTTGTTTTTCACCACGGCCAACACGGCCTCTTAGCTGGTGCAATTGCGACAAGCCCAAACGCTCGGCATTTTCTATGACCATCAGAGAGGCATTGGGCACATCTACACCTACTTCTATTACCGTGGTAGCTACCAGCAAATTTATTTCACCTGTTTTAAATCTTGCCACCACAGCATCTTTTTCTTCCTGCTTCATTCTTCCATGCACCAGACCTATAGTTAAGTCCTTAAAATCCTGATTTAACTGAGCCGCTGTTTCCTCCGCCGCCTGACACTGCAACACTTCGGACTCTTCAACCAAAGTACACACCCAGTAGGCCTGCTCACCTTTTCTACATGCTTCAGTTACACGCTCAATCACTTCATTCCTACGCTGATCAGAAAGCACTACCGTTGTCACTTTTTTACGGCCTACTGGTAATTCATCAATCACAGAATAATCAAGGTCTGCATAGGCCGTCATGGCCAGACTTCGTGGAATTGGTGTTGCCGTCATAATTAGCTGATGCGGGACAATGCCGCCCTTCGCACCTTTTTCGCGTAGCGATAAACGTTGATGTACGCCAAAACGATGCTGCTCATCAACAATGACCAGCGATAAACTATCAAACTCAACATCCTCTTGAAAAAGTGCGTGCGTACCTACAACAATACTGACCTTGCCCTGTCTTATGGCATCCAGCTTATTATCTCTTTTTTTCCCCTTATCTTTACCGGTAAGCAATAGACAGGCATCATTATTTTTCGATGTTTTAAACCAGCGACTAAAATTTTCATATAACTGACTGGCGAGAATTTCTGTGGGTGCCATAATCGCCACCTGGTTCGAATCACTCAACACAGCCAGTGCTGCACATGCTGATACTGCTGTCTTACCTGAGCCCACATCACCCTGCAATAATCGCATCATCGGCACATTGTTTTTCAAATCAGAAGCAATCTCCTGTATCACCTTTTTCTGTGCAGCCGTTAGTTCAAAGCCAAACTGTCTAACAAAGTTGGTCAGCATATTACTTTTTATATTATGCGGCCTTGCCTGATATTTCTCAGCTTTTTGCCTGAACTGCAACATACTCAAACGGTGTGCGAGCAGCTCTTCAAAAATCAGTCGCTGCTGCGCCGGATGCTTGACTGCCTCGATGCTATCTAAAGAAATGCCTGCTTCAGGATTATGTACCCGCTTTAACGCCTGCGATAAATGGGGGAAGCTTTTTTCCTTACGCAATGACTCTGGCAACCATTCTGGTACAGCATTGTCATTAAGCCTGGTTAATACCTGCTCAGCCAGGTTTCGTAAAAGCGTTTGATGCACACCCTCAGTTTTAGGATAAACAGGTGTCAACGCATCCTTCACTGGCAGACATTCATTCTCAGCGAGTGACTTATACTCTGGATGCGTCATTTCAAGACTATTCGCGCCATGGCGAACTTCACCAAAACACCGAACACGCTGACCTGCAGCTAGCATTGCCTGCTGGCTGGCATTGAAATAAAAGAAACGTAAAACGATACCACCGGTACCATCAGATAAATAACACAGCAATGAACGTCCGCTACCCGCCTTAGACTTTCCCCAGCGTCCACCTTTTCGACTGAATCGAACTTCACTATGTTCGATTACACCTTCAACAACCACTTGTTGGCCGGACTTAAGGGCACCTATCGGCACAACTCTGGTGCGATCCTCATACCTTAAAGGCAAATGAAAAAGTACATCCTGTATGGTAGTGATACCTAGCTTTTCCAGTTTGACAGCAACAGCCGGCCCCACTCCTTTCAAAGTTTGCACTGACTGATATTCAAAGCTTTCACTCTGAGTCATAAATTACGTAATATTCTGAATTTTTATGATTACTTAGAAAAGTGTTTTTAAACGATAAACTAATCGCCCAGTTCCATCACTGCATCCATTTCCACCTCAGCATCTCTTGGCAAAGATGCCACACCAATTGCAGCCCTTGCTGGATAGGGTTCGACAAAATATTCCGCCATCACCTCATTGACGATTGAAAAGTTACCCAGATCACATAGGAATATATTGAGCTTGGCTATATCTGATAAATCACCGCCTGCCGCCTTTGCTACCGCCTGCAAATTATCGAATACACGTCGGATTTGCGCTTCAATATTACCACTCACCATTTCCATAGTTTCTGGCACCAACGGAATCTGCCCTGACATATAAACAGTCGTTCCCACCTTTACTGCCTGTGAATAGGTACCTATTGCTTTTGGTGCATCGTTGGTTGATATGATTTCTTTAGTCATTGCATGCTCTCTTCTAGAAATGTAATTAGTTATACTCACTGATTTTAGCCTTTATTATACTAATAAACGTTTTTCTTCCACAATTTCAAGAGATTATCTGCAAGTATGGGCTTGCTTTATTGACAGACTAAGCTTCATATATTGGCACTATTTATTATAGTAACGGTACGACAGTAGCAGTATCAACATAGATACGTATGTGACATATCTCATTCACTGTGACAATAACCAGCTCTGTATAAAATGAGAAATCTCGTCAGGATTATTTAGATCGAGCATAGGCAGACCGTTTGTATCAAAAGCTACATCTGAAGCAATAGCTATAACATCGTTATCATCAGGATAGATCAAACTCTTGCCTGTTGATGGTCGGTGCAACTCTATTTTTGAAAAAGCCAAGTGACGATAGCCTTCAACCAGAACCAGATCAACATCATCAAGATTTAAGCCGTCAATTAATTCTTCCAGCCGAGGCTCATTAGCTTCGGGCGTTTCAGTTATCAGTGCACGACGGTAATTTGAAGCAATTAATACCTGATCAGCACCCGCCTTACGTAATTCATAGCTGTCTTTACCCGGTGTATCTATATCAAAATCATGATGCGCATGTTTAATCATAGCAACACGTAATCCCTTATCCTTTAACAGTGGGAGCAATTTAATCAATAGTGTTGTTTTACCTGTGCCGCTATATGCCGCAAAACCCAACACTGGTTTTTTAAATTCCACCTTAATCCCCCTAAGTTTATTGGATGAGACCTTTTTACAAGAACTCAAATAACACTAAGAGTCATATGAAAATGAATCTACCAGCAGCTTTTCTGCATCAAGCACTGTTACCGGCTTAGAGTAATAATAGCCCTGAATATTACGGCACCCTAACTCTCTCAATATTAATAACTGCTCCCTGGTCTCAACACCTTCTGCTATCACGTCCATATTAAAGTTTTTCGC
>JAGLQT010000074.1 GCA_023136715.1 Gammaproteobacteria bacterium
CATTTTCGTCACAAAACTCCGATCAATTTTCAATGTATCGAAAGGAAAATTATGAATATAACTCAGCGATGAATAGCCTGTTCCAAAATCATCAAGATATAGTCGAATATTACGATTCTTTAAATCCTGAAGAATTTTAGCTGCTGTTTCCGGGCTCTCCATTAATATGCTTTCGGTAATCTCCAATCGCAAATTTTTTGTATCAAAAGAAACAGAATTCAGGTAACTATCAATTTGAGATACGAGATCTTTCTTAAGGAACTGAACTGGCGATAAATTAACACTAACATATAGTGATTTATGATCCGGGTATTTATCATTCAATACCTTAATCTGCCTGCATGATTCCTGTAGCACCCAAAGCCCAATTTCATTGATCAGCCCAGTCTCTTCCGCAATCGGAATAAAATCATCTGGCGAAACAAGTCCGCGTTCTGGATTATCCCATCGTAGCAATGACTCGAAGCCAACAATTTTCTCATCCTCTGTCGATATTATCGGCTGCAGATAAATGCAAAATTCCTTTCGCTCTAAAGCGCGACGCAACTCCATTTCTATATTTAATGATTGAACAGCCTGGGCGTGCATTTCTCCATCAAAGATTTCCGTATGCCCATTACCTTTTTGTTTCGCCCTGTACATAGCAATATCTGCATCACGCAATAGCTCACTATGCGTTTCGTAAGAAGACAAGCCAGGGACAATACCAATACTGGCTGATGTAAATACCTCATGACGCTCTAATTGCAACGGATTTATCAATTCTTGATGAATTCGGCTTGCCGTGTGATACGCATCTGAAGCATCATCAATATCATCTAAAAGAATAGCAAACTCATCGCCACCTAATCTTGCGACTGTATCAACTTCTCTTACACATTTTTTTAATCTTTCAGCGACATCACACAGCACCTGGTCACCAACAGCGTGGCCAAGACTATCATTAATATTTTTGAACCGATCCAGATCCAGGAAAAGCACGGCATAAATATATGACTGATGCCGACTTGTATGTTTTATAGATTGATTAATCCTGTCTATGAATAGTGTACGATTGGGCAAGTCTGTTAACTCATCATAAAAGGCGTAATGCTGTAACCTTTCTTCATTCTTATGCTGATGGAACATATTGCCCAATGTATTAGTAATCATCTTAAGAAAATTTAATTCTTCATCACTTCTTTCATGGCCATGATTGAGATACAGGTTAAGCACACCTACCAGCTCATCTTCAGAATTAATAGGCATACAATAATGGCCATGCTCTTTCATGCCATCGTAGTGAACAGTATGACTTTCATCCAGACATGCCGTATAAATAACTTTGTTTAGATCTGCTGTTTGGCCACATAGGCATTCGCCCATTTCCACAGTCTTGCATTTTTCCTTGATCGCCTTAGAGATACCACTCTGAGCGGCCATCACTAATCTATTAAGTTTTTTATCTATGACAAAAATCACACCCGTACCTTGCAAGACCAGCCAGGGCGTAGATAGAATGACTTCTAAAGATTGTTCAAGCTTCTCCTTAAATGGAATTGAACGTGTAGAAATCTCAAGAACTGAGGAGATGACACGCTGCGAATGATAGTCGTTGTTAATCTGTGCAGCCGCTTTCTTCTGCTCACTAATATCACGTATAAATGAACTAAAAGCAGGCTTTCCAGCTACTGTGATAGGCGCAATAGTTAACTCTACTGGAAATTCATCGCCATTCTTTTTGAGCGCCACGACCTCCATTCGCGTATTTAATGCTGAGCCCACACCTGTTTTTATATAATTCTTAATCCCGTCCATGTGCTGCTGACGATATCGTTGAGGAATAATAAGCTCTGCAAGTTTTTCACCTACAGTCTCATCAGTTGACCAACCAAAGATAAGCTCCGCCTGTTTACTCCAGCCAGTAACCACATCCTCTGCATTAATAGTAATAACCGCATCTAGTGAGGTACTAAGAATGTTTCGCGTACGAGTTTCATTTTCGCCGAGAGCTTCATAGGCAAGGTTACTTTCTTCAATACCCTGATTTAATTTCCTGCGACCAAACAAAATACCGATAATGCCAAACCCCCATAACACGCCATGGCCAATACCAATTTGTTCAATTTTTTTGTCTGCAGTCTGCTCCAGCTTTAACAATGGCACCGATACACTAACACCACCGGCAACATCACCAAGCTTGTAACCTTGCTGTTCATGACAAGCCAGGCATTTCTCTCCCATCGTTAATACATGAATCAGGCGTAAATATGGATCACCTTCAATATCTGAAACTGCGGTGACTTCTGTAATTTCTTTTTGACCTGTTTCAAATGATTTAAGCGCTTTTGCCTCCCAGACATCAGGGCTGTTCCCTGGGTTAAGCGGACGCAGGCTACTTATATGCCCCTGTGTCTTACTATTTTTTTTCGACAGTTCATTGAACATTCGCACCATAAGCGCAGGATTAATCAATGTCAGCACGCGGCCAGAGGGAGTGGTCACGTCTCGTTCTGGAATATAATCTATATAAGGGTCAGGTTGGGTTTCT
>JAGLQT010000075.1 GCA_023136715.1 Gammaproteobacteria bacterium
CGCAAGTAGGCGCTAGCTAAGTTACTGAAAATTATGTAAAACAAAAAACCGGGGATTTTGACCCGGTTTTTTGTGTAACCCCGTTGGTAATGTTATGACATCAAAAACGACCTTGTATGAAAGAGTATTAATTAAGCTCAGTGGCGAAGCGCTAATGGGTGAGATGGCTTATGGTATTGATCCTGCCATGATTGATCGCGTCGCCAAAGAAATTGCAGAAGTGGTTGCAATGGGTGTTGAGGTTGGTGTGGTTATCGGCGGCGGCAATATTTTTCGTGGTGCTGGTTTAGCTGAATCTGGCATGAATCGTGTTACTGGTGACAGTATGGGTATGCTGGCGACGGTGATGAATAGCCTGGCGATGCAGGATGCGCTGGATAAAATTGGCCAGCCAGCCGTGGTTATGTCAGCACTCGCTATGCCGCGTGTTTGCGAGGAGTTTACCCAGCGTGATGCGATAGCTCATCTTGAAAACTCACAGGTAGTCATCTGTGCTGCGGGCACGGGTAATCCTTATTTTACTACCGATACTGCTGGTTGCCTGCGAGCCATTGAGATCAAGGCTGATGTTATAATGAAGGCGACCAAGGTGAATGGTGTCTTTGATTCTGATCCTATGAAGAATCCTGATGCCAAACGCTTTGAAAAGTTAAGTTATGATGATGTGCTGGAAAAAAATTTACAGGTCATGGATGCAACGGCTGTGGTTTTATGTCGTGATAACAAATTACCGCTGCGTATCTTTAATTTAAATGATGAAGGCGCTTTGCCTGAAGCTTTAGTTAATCAGTCTGTAGGGACTGAAGTTGTTATGGGAGAAATCAAGTGATCGACGAGATTATTGAAGATGCAGGAACTCGTATGGGTAAAAGCCTTGAGTCTTTACGTACAGAGTTGACAAAAATTCGCACAGGTCGTGCACACCCAAGTTTGCTCGATCACATTACTGTTGAATACTATGGTGCAGCAACACCGTTATCGCAGGTGGCAAATGTGTCAGTTGAAGATGCCAGAACACTGATGATTTCACCATGGGAAAAAGATATGGTGCAAGCTATTGAAAAAGCGATTATGAAATCCGACCTGGGTTTGAATCCTGCTACTGCTGGCACGCTGATCCGAATCCCTATGCCGCAGCTGACAGAAGAACGACGTCATGATCTTGTGCGTGTAGTGAGAAAAGAAGCTGAAAGTGGGCGAACTGCGATTAGAAATATCCGTCGTGATGCAAACAGTGATTTTAAAGATCTGTTAAAGGAAAAAGAAACCACTGAAGATGAAACCAGGCAGGCAGAAGACAATGTGCAAAAATTGACTGATAGCTATGTGGCTAAAGTTGATGAAGTGCTGAGTAAAAAAGAAGCCGAGTTAATGGAAGTATAAAAGCGAGTTTATTTTAAAGTGCTATTGATGAGCGAAAGCGATCATTCCCCCTTAATTCCCAAGCATGTTGCCGTTGTTATGGACGGCAATGGACGATGGGCAAAAAAACGTTTCTTACCAAGGACTGCGGGTCACCGTGCCGGCGTTAATGCAACTCGATCAATTGTTGAAAATTGTGATCAACAGGGTGTTGAAGCATTAACTATTTTTGCTTTCAGTAGTGAAAACTGGAAAAGGCCTAAAAAGGAAGTGGACGCATTGATGTCGATATTTATTTCGACGATCAAAAATGAAATGGATAAACTTAAAAAGCAGAATGTTTGCGTTAAGTTTATTGGTGATCGCACTGCTTTTCCTGAAGCATTGCAAGCTGTTATCAATGAAACTGAAATTAAGACGGCTGACAACACTGGGCTGGCATTAACCATTGCGGCCAATTATGGTGGTCGATGGGATATCGCAGAAGCCTGTAAGCGTATGGCGAAAAAAGTATCTTCAGGTGAAATATCTGCTGAAGATATTAATGAATCGCTGATCTCAGAAGAAATGTCTCTATCGGGTTTGCCGGATATCGATCTTTTTATTAGAACTGGTGGCGAAAGCCGTATCAGTAATTTTTTATTGTGGCAGATTGCTTACACAGAGCTATATTTCACTGAAACACTGTGGCCTGACTTTAATAATGTGTCATTAGAAAAAGCGATTGAGTGGTATGCAACAAGACAGCGTCGTTTTGGTCAAACTCCAGATCAAGTTATAAATAAGAAGGCAGTGACCAAGTAAATGTTATTACATCGTATTCTGACGGCTGTTCCATTAGCGTTGGCGGTGATCTGGTTGATACTGTATCAGCCTACACCGAATCTGCTGTTCGTTTTAATTCCTGTTTCTTTTGTTTGTGGCCACGAGTGGGCGCGCCTTGGTGGTGTGCAATCAGCTTTGTATCAGTTCGTCTATGCAGTTCTACTCAGCGCATTTTCCTGGTTTTGTATTAGCTATTTGTTTCAGTACGTTTATGCCCTGCTAGTGCTTGCTTGCGTATGGTGGTTTGTGATTTTATTTTTCCTTAAAAATGCTCAGCCAGAACTAAAGTCATCTGTAATTTCTCCAGCTAAGTTGCTAGTTGCTTTTTGGGTGGTGCCATCTTCCATGATTGCAATGTATGTTATTCATGGAATGGATCAAGGTTCAGAATGGTTGTTATACAGCATGATGCTGGTTTGGATAGCGGATAGTGGTGCTTATTTTAGTGGTAAGAAATTTGGTAAAAACAAACTGGCACCAAAAGTTAGCCCCGGGAAAACGCTTGAGGGACTTTGGGGTGCTTTATTTGCCAGCAGCATTTACTCGGTACTAGCGGCTTATTATTTTAATGTTTCTAATCTGCAATTTGTATTGTTGCTAGGTTTGTCCTTGCTGCTAACGGTTATGTCTGTCGTCGGCGATTTATATGAGAGCTTTTTAAAGCGTGAAGCAGGTATTAAAGATAGTGGTCGTATTTTACCCGGCCATGGTGGCATCCTTGATCGAGTTGATGGTGTGCTTCCGGTAATGCCTTTGTTTGTCGTTTTTTATGACTGGCTAATTGCCCCGATTGCAGGCTTACACTAATGTCCAGAGTGGTTACTATTCTGGGCTCAACGGGTAGCATAGGTAAGAGTACGCTAAATGTTATATCTCGGCATACAGATCAGTATCATGTCAGGGCGCTTACTGCTAACACCGATGTTGAAGCCATGGTTCAGCAGTGTCAGCAGTGGCATCCACAGTTTGCTGTTATGCGTGATGAGTCATCCGCGCAACAATTAGAAGATGTCTTGCGTCGGCAGGGTTCAGTTACTCAGGTATTATCAGGTGTGCAGGGGCTGTGTCAGGTCGCTGCACTTGATGATGTTGATACTGTAGTCGCTGGTATCGTAGGTGCAGCGGGTTTACTGCCTAGCCTGGCAGCAGCAGAAGCGGGTAAACGTATATTGCTGGCCAATAAGGAAGCGCTGGTCATGTCAGGACAGTTATTCATGGATGCAGTGGAAAAACATCAGGCAGAACTGTTGCCTGTCGATAGTGAGCATAATGCTATTTTCCAGTGTTTACCTTCGGCAAAAACGCGTGTTGCCAATGACTCAGGTATTAGTAAGATTTTACTGACGGCAAGTGGTGGTCCATTCCGTACTTTCTCGAATGAACAATTAGCCCTGGTGACGCCAGAGCAGGCGATTACTCATCCCAATTGGGAGATGGGGCCGAAAATATCTGTCGATTCAGCGACTATGATGAACAAGGGGTTGGAGGTCATTGAGGCGCACTGGTTGTTTGACGTGGCGCTTGATGATATTGAAGTTGTTGTTCATCCGCAGAGTGTGATCCATTCAATGGTGTCTTATGCTGATGGCTCAGTGTTAGCGCAGTTAGGTAATCCTGATATGCGCACGCCCATCGCACATGCTCTGGCTTTTCCAGATCGTATTACATCGGGTGTTGAACCTCTTGATATTTTTGAGGTCGCAAAACTAGAATTTGAGAAGCCAGATTTCCAGCGTTTCCCATGCTTGAGGCTTTGCTATGAAGCTATTCGCATGGGTGGTTCAGCGAGCATAGTTTTAAATGCGGCCAATGAAATGGCTGTCGCGGCATTCCTGGATAATAAGATTTCCTATACGGATATTTCGAGTTTGATCGAACAGACATTTGAAAGTATGTCTGTTGATGAAGATGTGTCTACTATTGAAAATATTTTAGCCGTCGATGCCAGGGCAAGAGACATCGTTGGCGAATACATAGCTAAAAAATAATAATTATAAAATGAGCGTCATACATAACCTTTTCTTTTTTCTACTCGCCATTGCTATTTTAGTAGCTATCCACGAATTCGGGCATTATTGGGTAGCACGAAAATTGGGTGTTAGAGTGCTGCGTTTTTCTATTGGTTTTGGCAAGCCTCTGTACACCTGGACGCGTAATATCGATGGTAATGATATTGAATATGTTATCGCCGCTATCCCCCTTGGTGGTTTTGTAAAAATGCTGGATGAACGTGAAGCTGAGGTTGTAGAGGAAGATCGACCTTATGCCTTTAATACTCAGCCGCTGCTAACTCGTGTTGCTATTGTTGCCGCGGGTCCTGTTTTTAATCTTGTTCTTGCGGTCATTCTTTATTGGGTTGTTTTTTTATCGGGTATTACCGTTGAGAGAGCGTTAATGGGTGCGCCTGCTGAAGCATCAATAGCTGAACAATCTGGATTTGAAAATAACGATGAAGTTTTAAAGGTCGGCGATGAAATTGTAGAGTCATGGCAAAATTTCCATCTACTTGTGTTAGATCAGGGGCTTGATGGCGGTACGCTTGAAGTAGAGGTGAGAAATGCTGATGGCCTGATTCAAAATAGACAACTTGATTTGGGTGCTACTCGATTACTCGAGCGTGAATCAGATGTTATGGCTGATCTGGGCTTTAGGCACTGGTGGCCAGACCTTCCTGCAGTTATAGGCGGTGTCATCAAAGATGGGCCTGCTGAGCAAGCGGGTCTACAAAAGGGCGATCAGTTATTGAGTCTCAATGGTGATGTTATTAGTCGTTGGGATGAGTTGGTTGAACGAGTTGAGCATAGCCAGGGTAAACCAATTAACTTTGTTGTGCTTCGAGATCAGCAGGAAGTTTCAATTGTCATTATTCCCGGCTCCAGAGAGAAACAGGGTGAAAGCAAAGGTTTCATTGGTGCTTATCAGGAAATACCGCAAGAGTTAAAAGATACATTGTTCGTTGATATTGAATATGGTGTCTTTGAGGCTATACCTGCGGCCATAGTTAAAACGTGGGACATGTCAAAACTTACGCTAAGAGTTATATGGAAGATGATTGTTGGTGAAGCGTCGCTGAGCAATATATCCGGGCCAGTGACGATTGCTAAATATGCAGGTGTTACCGCAGATATAGGCTTAACCACATTTATTGGTTTTTTAGCCATTATTTCGGTTAGTTTGGGCGTGCTGAATTTGTTACCAATACCCGTGCTTGATGGCGGACACTTATTTTATTATCTGATTGAAGCAATAAAGGGCTCGCCTGTTTCAGAAGCCTTTGAGTTGCGCGGCCAGCAAGTGGGTATTGCGATTCTTGGCGCGCTCATGTTTATTGCCTTCTACAATGATTTTCAGCGGTTTATGCCATGATGCCTGTTAAGTTTGATTTTTTCTCAAAAATATCTCGGCTTCTATTGTTGACGCTCATGTTGCTGGTTTCTGGTATGGCGTGGTCTTCTGAAAGTTTCGTTGTCAGTGATATTCGCATTGAGGGGCTTGAGCGCCTACCTGATGGTACTCTATTAAATTATTTGCCTGTGCAGGTGGGAGATCCACTAGATAGTAAGCAAATTATTTTTTCGATCAAAGAATTATATAAAACTGGTTTTTTTGCAGATGTGCAGTTGTTTAGGGATGGTGATGCACTGATTGTAAAAGTTAAGGAGAGACCTTCAATATCAGAAGTTAATTTCTCAGGTAATTCTGATATTGATAGTAAAACCCTGGAAGGCGCATTAGAAGATATCGGCATTGTTCAGGGGCGCATTTATAATCGTTCCCTGCTGGAAAAATTGACGCAGGAACTTGAACGTGTTTATTTTAGCCAGGGTAAATACGGTATTCGTATCGAAACGGAAATTACAGAGCTGGATCAGAATCGTGTTGATATTGACATTGATATTTCTGAGGGCAGGGTTGCACTGATCAAGCAGATTAATGTCATCGGCAATGAAAAATTTGATAACGAGACTTTATTAGGTGAGCTGCAATTAGGTGTTCCCGGTGCTTTTTCTATTTCAGATTCTGATGAATATTCAAAACCTAAGCTGAATGCCGACCTGGAAACATTGCGTTCCTACTATCTTGATCGTGGCTATATTAAGTTTTCAGCCGATTCAACACAGGTCTCCATTACCCCGGATAAGAAAGATATTTATATCACTATCAACCTGGAAGAGGGTGATCAGTTCACTATCGGCAAGGTAGGATTAGTCGGTCCAATGGTGGTAGATGAAGAAATACTGAAGGCATTAATTTTGACCAAGTCGGATGATGTGTTCTCAAGAAAGTTGATGACAACGACTCAAAAGCGACTGGAAGATCGTCTTGGGAAAGTGGGTTATGCCTTTGCTAAAGTTAAATTATCGCCTGAGATTGATGAGCAGAAAAAAATAATAGATTTAGTTTATCAACTTGTGCCGGGTAATAAAACGCATGTAAGAAACAT
>JAGLQT010000076.1 GCA_023136715.1 Gammaproteobacteria bacterium
TGGCCAGGTCTAATTTGGCTTATGGTAATGGTTACGGTGATCTTGATAATTTGCCGTTTTATGAACGCTATTTTGCGGGTGGCTTGCGCACTGTTCGAGGCTATGATTCCAATTCTCTAGGGCCTCGTGATAATTATGGTGACCCTACAGGTGGTAATATGCGTGTCACGGCTGGCGCAGACCTTATTTTTCCGATACCCTTTATTGATAAGCCGCCGTCATCAGTCAGGTTTAGTGCATTTTATGATATAGGTAATGTGTTTCTTGATACCAGACCAACTTATAATGCGTCAGAAAGCGGTTTTTCTTTTGAAGAGTTACGTACGTCAGCAGGGCTTTCATTTGTCTGGCTGGCACCGATTGGGCCTTTGCGCTTTAGCTGGTCCAAAGCCTTGAATGATGTAGAGGGCGATAATTTAAGAGTATTTCAATTTAGTATAGGTTCTTTCTTTTAAGGAGATAGTAATGAAAAAAATCATAATAGTAACTTTATTTGTTTTAGCTGCCTGCAATAATGCAATGGCTGCAAGTGACCTTAAAATAGGTTTTGTCAGTGTTCAGGATTTATTGACCCAGGCGCCACAGGTTGAAGCTGTTAATGCTGCTATGATTGCACGTTTTGGCGGCAAGAAACAGGAGCTGCAAGATTTAGAGGCTGGAATTAAAACCATGCAGGAAAATTACAAGCGTAATGAGCTGGTAATGACTGAAGATAAGTTGAATGAACTTAAAACCAAGCTGATTGGAAAGGTTCAAAATTTCAAACAAAAAGAAGCAACTTTGGCCCAGGAAGTTAAGGTTATGCGTAACCAGGAACTGGCAGTGCTACAAAAAGAAGTTCGCGATATCATTAATAACATTGCTAAAAGAGATAAATACGACCTTATTTTGAGTGAGGGCGTGGTGTTTGCTACAGAAAAGCTGGATATTACTGAATCAGTTCTTGAAGAAATGAAAAAAAAGTTCAAGAAGAAATAAATAAAATTCTATGAGTTTTCAATTATCAGCACTGGCTAAGCTAACAGGCTCAAGGCTTGAGGGTGATGACTGTCTGATAAATAACATAGCGGAAGTAAGTTCTGCTAATGCGGGTGATATAGCTTTTATTTCGTCTCCTGCTTATGCCGATTTTTTATCAGTCACAAAAGCATCTGCACTGATTATTAAAGCTGAATTTTTAGATGCCTGCCCTGTCCCTGCATTGGTATCAGATAACCCAAGATTAGCTTACGCAAAGATAGCTAATTTGTTATATCCAGCAAGGAAATCTGAGACAGGTGTAAGTGCTGACGCTATTGTTGCTGAATTGGCGAGTATTGATGAGAGCGCATCTATTGCTGCTGGTGCTGTTATATCTGCGGGCGCCTCTATCGGTGCCGGTACTCAGATTGGTGCCGGTAGTGTTATCGAGGAAGATGCAGTCATTGGCTCAAATACACGCATTAGCGCAAACGTGACTGTAGGTTACGGCTGTAAAGTGGGGAGTGACTGTATTATTCATTCCGGTGTGGTGCTGGGTGCCGATGGCTTTGGTTTTGTTAAGGATGGTGATAGCTACCTGAAGATACCCCAGGTTGGAAATGTACATATTGGAAATAAGGTGGAAATTGGTGCCAACACGACCATTGATCGTGGTGCACTGGAAAATACGGTTATCGGTAACGGCGTTAAACTGGATAACCAGATACAGATTGCACACGGTGTCAGCATCGGTGATAACACCGTGATTTCAGCGGCGACGGCGATTGCAGGCAGTACGCACATTGGTAGTGGCTGCCTGATTGGCGGGCTGGTCGGTATTGTTGAGCACCTGACTATTACTGATAATGTTATAATTACGGGCCGTACTATGGTGACACGTTCGATTTTGCAATCTGGCTCATATTCATCCAGTACGCCTATGGATACAACGGAAAACTGGCGTAAAAATAGCGCGCGTTTTCGCAGGCTTGATGAACTCGCCAAGCGTGTTGCTCGACTGGAAAAAACAAACAAATCAACTGATTAAGGTCAGCTGGTTCATTACATATTAGATTGGAGATAAATTGTGAGTGAAATGTATATAGAAGAGATTCGGCGTTTCCTTCCACATCGTTATCCGTTTTTACTGATAGATCGTGTGCTGGAATTTGTACCGGGTGAAACATTAACCGCAATTAAAAATGTTTCTGTTAATGAGCCGTTCTTTAATGGCCATTTTCCTGAAACACCAATTATGCCGGGTGTTTTGATTATCGAAGCACTGGCACAGGCCACTGGCCTGCTGGGTTTCAAAACCATGAGCGAAGAGCCGAGCAATGACCTGCTTTACATGCTGGTTGGTGTGGATAATGTGCGCTTCAAGCGTCAGGTTGTTCCGGGTGATCAGCTCATGCTGAAAGCAAAAGTTGTACGCCAGTCTAAAGTGATCTGGAAATTCAACTGTGAAGCCAGTGTTGATGGTCAGGTTGTAACCGTCGCCGATATGTTGTGTGCCGCTAAAGAAAAGGAATAAGCTCGATTGATTCACTCCCATGCCATTGTTGATCCTTCTGCAATAATTGCTGATGATGTTTCAATCGGCCCGTTCAGTGTGATCGGTGCCGATGTCGAAATTGGTTCGGGCACGGTGATTGAATCTCATGTGGTTATCAAAGGCCCGACCAAAATTGGTAAGGATAATCATATTTTTCAATTTGCTTCGATAGGTGAGCAGCCCCAGGACCTGAAATATGCGGGAGAGCCAACGCGACTTGAGATTGGTGATCGTAATACTATTCGTGAGTATGCGAACCTGAATCGTGGAACCATTGATGACGAAGGTGTCACTTCAATTGGTAATGACAATCTGCTGATGGTCTCAGCTCATGTTGCACACGATTGCCGGTTGGGTAATAACATTATTCTCGCTAATGCCGTGGCACTGGCGGGGCACGTACGAATAGAAGATCATGCCATTCTGGGTGGTTATACAACCGTGCATCAGTTCACGCGAATCGGCGCGCATAGCTTCTCTGGATTTGCTACCGCGATTGATCGCGATGTTCTGCCTTTCTTCACCATTGCAGGCAACCGTGCTCGCGCCTTCGGTATTAACAAAGAAGGTTTGCGTCGTCGAGGTTATTCAAAGGAAGCCATTCGTGCTTTGCAGGAAACTTTCAAAACGCTGGTTAAATCAAAGTGTTCGCATAAGGATGCAGTTGAGAAAGCCAATGAGCTAGCCAAAGATCATGCAGAAGTAAAACAGGTGATGGATTTTCTGGCTGCCAGTGAACGTGGCTGGGTTCGATAGGCGCTCATTACATTCCTGTTTAGAAACCTTCCAGCTTCCAGACATCGAAGGCGGGCTCTTCATAAGGGTGCGCCTTTTTTAATGCTTCAATCGCTGCTTTGATGAATTGATCATCACAAACCATCTCAACTTTGAATTCAGTCACGCTTTCGACCTGGCCTTTTTGACCAATATACGGATTGCTGTTCTCAAGAGGGCGGAACTGCCCAGTGCCCAATGTTTGCCAGCAACACGAGTCGTAATCACCTATTTTTCCGGCACCGGCCTCAAAAACTGCATTTTTGACCAATTCCGTAGTGTTTTCAGGGACATAAAAACAGAGTTTGTACATATCATACCCAAGAATAATTGCTGAGAATCAATTAGAATTTAGCGTTTCAAATATAACACGAGTGTACAAAAAATGAGCGGTATTCAATTATCATCCGAACTGGTCTCAAAACTACAGGAAGTTGTCGTTGAGCATGATGCAGAAGCTAATAATGAGATGTTGTTTATGCAATATTTAACAGCCGTTACTGGCTTCATGCTTGCGCATCAAAAACAGCCAGGCCTGGATAAGCCGGAATTTATTGCTGATCTGTCTGGTTTTATGGCGCAGGTAGTAAAACAGGTCGAAAGTGATAATCAGCCACAGGCACCTCAGGAAGGTTCATTCGGTATCTGGAAGCCTGAGTAATATGCAGCGTGATTTTTGGCTGGAGCGTTGGCAGAATGGTGAGACTGGGTTTCATCAGGAACAATTGAATCCCTATCTGGGCTACTTTTATGGTGAAAAGGGAGTACCACTGGAAAAACGTAAGACGCTCAAAGTCTTTGTGCCTTTATGTGGTAAATCAGTGGATATGCTCTGGCTGGCACAAAATGGCTATCAGGTGCTGGGTATTGAATGCAGTGAAATAGCTGTTAAGGATTTTTTCGAAACTCATGACCTTGAATTTCGAATTGTCGAAGGCAAACGTTTTAAGCGATATATTTCTGATGCAAGAGAAGGGCATGCTCGCGTTGAGATTTTACAGGGTGATTTTTTTGATCTTGTGCTGAGAGACCTTGAGGCTGTAACCGATATTTATGATCGTGCTTCAATGATCGCCTTGCCCGAAATAATGCGTCTTGATTATTTTAAAAAGATGGTGGAACTGCAAGATGAAGGAATGCGAACTTTGCTGGTTACGCTAACTTATCCCCAGGAAGAAATGAGTGGACCACCATTTTCTGTTTCGGAAAATGAGCTCAATGATTTGTACAGTGAAAAATTCAAGATAGATAAATTATTGGGCAAAGATATTCTTGCCGATGAACCAAGATTCCAGCAACGCGGATTAACGGCACTGTATGAAATCGCTTTTAAATTAACGCGTAAGTAATTAAACCAAAATACAATAGAGAGCAGTATGCGAAAAAATCAGAAATCAGGAATTGATTCAATGAAAAGCCATGAAGCATTTGAAAGCTTAGGCCAGCGACGGATCAATTCGTTGAATGTTACAGTTGAGGAATACCGCCATATAAAAACCGGTGCGCTTCACTATCATCTGGCTTCTGAAAATACAGAGAATGTTTTTCTGGTTGGTTTTAGAACGGTGCCGATGGATTCAACCGGCGTTGCACATATTCTTGAGCATACCGCTTTGTGTGGCAGTAAAAACTATCCAGTACGCGACCCCTTCTTTATGATGATTCGTCGTTCACTGAATACTTTTATGAACGCTTTCACCAGCAGCGACTGGACGGCTTATCCTTTTGCTAGTAAAAACAAAAAAGATTTTAATAACCTGTTAGATGTTTATCTCGACGCGGTTTTCTTTACTCGTCTTGACGAGCTGGATTTTTTGCAGGAAGGTCACCGTGTTGAATTCTCTGAACCGGATAATGCTGAATCCGATCTCGAATTTAAGGGTGTCGTTTTTAATGAAATGAAAGGCGCGATGAGTTCGCCGGTGAGCGTGCTCTGGCAAACACTCAGTAAGTATCTTTATCCGAGCACTACCTATCACTTCAATAGCGGTGGTGAGCCTGCTGATATTCCTGATCTGACTTATCAGCAATTAAAAGATTTTCACAAAACGCATTATCATCCCAGTAATGCCACCTTCATGACTTTTGGTGATATTGCAGCAGCAGATCATCAGCAACGTTTTGAAGAACACGCGCTGGCAGAATTCGACAAGCTCGATGTGCATATCGCGGTAGATCCTGAGAAGAGGTATCTGGCACCAGTTTCCGTCGAAGAAGCCTATGCATTTGATGTCACCGGTGATGAAGATACGAAAGATAAAACTCATCATGTACTGTCATGGTTGCTCGGCCCCTGTACTTCGCTGGATGAAATGATGAAAGCGAGCCTGTTGTCACAGGTGTTACTTGATAACAGTTCATCACCGCTACGTTTTGCGCTGGAAAAAACTAATCTTGGTTCGGCACCATCACCTTTGTGTGGGCTTGAAGATTCCAATTACGAAATGTGTTTTGTCTGCGGCCTTGAAGGCAGTGAAGTTGAACACGCAGTGGAGTTTGAAAAACTGGTTCTCGATGTGCTCAAAGATGTTGCAGAAAATGGCGTTGCTCACGACAAACTCGAATCTGTGTTGCACCAACTTGAAATCAGTCAGCGCGAAATCGGTGGTGACGGTTACCCCTTCGGTCTGCAATTAATTCTTGGTGGTTTAACCGCAGCGATTCATCGCAGCGATCCAATTGCATTGCTCGACCTTGATCCGGTGATTGAATCACTGCGTAAAGATATTGAAGACCCTGAATTCATCAAGCAGCTGGTTAAAGAATATCTGCTGGATAATCCACATCGCGTGCGCTTAACCATGCGACCTGATACTGAACTTAGTCAGCGTAAAGAAGTGGCTGAAAATGAACGCCTTGCTGAAATGAAATCGGCGATGTCGGACGAGGATAAGCAACTTGTTATTATGCGTGCAGCCGAACTTGCACAACGACAGGAGCAGGTCGATGACCCTGAAATTCTGCCCAAGGTAGGGCTTGAAGATGTGCCCGCCGAATTATCGATTCCTGAATCAATGGATAGAAAAATAGCAGGCACCGACTCCTCGCTGTATGCACAGGGCACCAATGGTCTTGTTTATCATGAACTGGTCATCGATATGCCAGAGCTGACAGACGCACAGCTCAACTTGCTGCCTTATTATTCATCGTGCTTAACTGAGCTTGGTTGTGGTGATAATGATTACCTGAAGATGCAGGAACTGCAATCCAGTGTCAGTGGCGGCATTCATGCGCATTCCAGTATTCTGGCCGAAATGAATGACGTGCAATCGACTAAGGCCTATTTTATGCTCTTCGGTAAAGCGCTCGACAGAAACAACAGCAAGCTTGCCGAGTTAATGCGAGACACCGTGAATACGGTTAGCTTTGATGAACATGACCGCATTAAAGATCTAGTTTCCCAGAAACGTGCAAGTCGTGAGCGCAGTGTTACCGGTAGTGGCCATACACTGGCGATGACAGCAGCAGCCAGTGGCATGAGCCCAGTGGCGGCACTGTCACATCGTTTTGGTGGACTTGAAGGCATCCGTTTTATCAAGCAGCTCGACGATGCCAACAACGGTGAGAACGCAGTGCAATCGATTGCTGATCTGGCGCAGGGGCTTTCTGATATTCATCAACAGGTCATCGTTTCGCCGCGTCGTTACATGATGACGGCTGAGTCTGACAAGCTGGATTCGCTGGTCAAGCAGTTTGAGAAAGTGTGGACACCTGAAACCGCTGATGCCTCATTCAAGGCTTTCTCGCTTGAGGAAAAACACCATCAGGTTAAACAGATGTGGGTTGCCAATACACAGGTGAACTTCTGTGCCAAAGCTTTTCCAACGATACCGATGGATCACGAAGATGCAGCAGCGCTATCGGTGCTGGGTGGTTTCCTGCGTAACGGTTATCTGCATACAGCAGTGCGTGAAAAAGGTGGTGCTTATGGTGGTGGTGCGACCCACGATTCCAGTATCGCGGCCTTTAAATTCTATTCCTACCGTGATCCGCGTTTGTCAGAAACACTGGATGATTTTGATAAATCCATCGACTGGATGCTAAGCAACAATCACGAATGGCGTCAGCTTGAAGAAGCGATTTTAGGTGTGATTGGTACCATGGATAAACCGGGTTCACCATCGGGTGAAGCGCGTCATGCTTTCCATAATAAGCTGCATGGCCGTAGCCGTGAAAAACTGCAGGTAATCAGGCAGCGTGTGTTAGCTGTTACGCTGGACGATTTGAAGCGCGTAACCGAAACTTATCTGCAAGCTGATAAAGCCAGCACCGCAGTTATCACCAGTGCGGCCACACATGAACAGGTGGGTGATTTGGGCCTGGAGATTATTAACCTGTAATCATGACCAGCGCAACGCCACAATATCAGTTGATTGAAACCCGTTTGCAGGAAAAGCTGGATAACGGCACCACGCGCTGCAACCTGTGTTTGTGGCGCTGCAAAATCGGACATGGTCAGCGTGGTTTCTGTCAGGCACACGTTAATCGTAATGGCACGCTCTATAACCTGTCCTACGGCATTATTTCATCGATCGATATCGACCCCATTGAAGACAAACCGGTGAAGCATTATCGACCGGGTACTAAAGTCATGTCCGTCGGCAGTTATGGTTGTAGCTTCCGCTGTGGTGGTTGTCATAACCTCGAAATCTCCTGGGGCGTAGAAGCACTAGATGATCTGGCCAAAGGTGAATCCAAAGAAGCCTGGGTACCACCTCAGGACCTGGTTGATGCTGCTGTACGCGCCGATGTTCAGGGAATCGCCTTTACCTATTCAGAACCCGCCGTCTGGCTGGAATACGTACTGGATGTCTGCCAGCTGGCGCACGAAGCAGGGCTTTATACCGTTTACGTTTCCAATAGCTTTATCACCGACGAAGCACTGGAGCTGGTTGCGCCGCACATTGATGTCATGTGTTCGGATATCAAAAGTATGCGCGATGATTTTTATGCCGAGATATGCAAACCGGCAAAAGTAGATCAGATACTGCAATCAATCAAAAAAGCCCAGCAGCTCGGTATTCACGTTGAAACCCGCACCAATATCATCCCTGGAAAAAACGATAGTCCCGAAGAGCATTATCAAATCGCCTGCTGGATACGTGACAACCTGGGCGCAGACAGCCCCTGGCACATCACCCGATTCTTCCC
>JAGLQT010000077.1 GCA_023136715.1 Gammaproteobacteria bacterium
TAGTGCTTTCTGTTTCATCCGACAAATAAGTTTCTTCTCTCAAAGATTGCTGGATCAATCTATTTTTATGCGCCGCAGCAGCACGCTCTTTTTCATTAAGTTCGAATGTTTCTGCGACTTTTATTTCATCGGATGTTTCTTCTTTATCCTTACCGGATAGATCAGTTAATTCAGGCTTAATAACAAAATCGTCTTCCACCGCTTTTACCTCATCGCTAATGTCGTCATTTTCTGGCTCAACTGTTTCAGACAGCATCTCTTCAAGCTGCTCAAGCACGTCTACTGTACTGTCTGTCTCGGCTGATACAGAACCCACTTCAGGTTCTTGCGCTACTTCTGAACCAGTCGTTTCAACCGTTCCTGATAGCAGGCTTTCAAATTCATCGAGAACAGAACTTGCAACATCATCGCCTTGAGAATCTTCGTATGTTGATGTTATTGACGATATATATTCATCAAGATCATCTGACATACTGTCATCTTTATCAGCTGATAAATCATCTGACGGACTTGATGACAGATAGGAATTTGACGCACTGGTATCACCGCCCGTTTCTTTCATCAGGGCGTTCAATTCATCAAGCACCGAGCTAGCCTCATCAAAACTAACGCTTTCTGAGTCATTCGAAATCATCATCAACTGGCTAAGCTTTTCTTCAAGAAGTGTTTTCAACTCATTACGTGATGGGTATTCAACATCCATGGAATGACTATCAGCTGAATCACTCAGTTCTTCGATGCTTGATTGAAGCAGGTTCTGTAATTCATCCAGGACAGATCTTCGATTTTCAAATAAATGCTCATAATTCGAATCTAAAAATGTATCACTCGATTCGGTATCATTGGCTGGCTCAATTGAGTTGCCTAACAAAGCTTCCAGCTCATCTAAAGCAGAAACACTTTCAGCCGCTGATTCATGATCATTTATTGAAGAGCTTTCATCATTGTCTGTTGATTTAGAAAAACTGCCATACATAGCTTCCAGCTCTTCCATAACTGAAACACTGGTTGAATCTGCTTCATCGATTATTGATGCATCAGAATCACCGTGCATCGCTTCTAATTCATCCATAATGGAAATGCTGTCGCTTTCCTCGTTAGAGGAATCTAAACCACTGTACATGGCCTCAAGCTCATCCAGAACAGAGCTCTCATCGTTTACTGCTTCAGCTGAAGTTGTCTCGGAATCCATAGATACTTCAACTTCAGATTGATCACTTTCTGATGCAGACGATTCACCCAACATTGAATATAACTCGTCAAGATTTAAATCCTGACCCTGATCCTGATCAGCATTAGTCAATACCGAAGACTCTACAGACTGTAAGCCTGCTTCTCCATCATCAAATATATGGTCTTCTGCATTTTTCATAAATCACAATTCCTATTTTTCTACAGCAATAACAACGGTATACAATACTTATTGATACACTAATCTTCTAATATCTCTATGATGTAACCTGCTTTAATAAGAGACAATAACTACGACGTACTAGTTCCTAAATTATAGTCGATCCATACAAACTTACCCTGAAATTAAGGCGTTAATAACCTATAATCAGACTGCGATATGTTCATTATCAACTTAAATGTATACCAAACTGAAATGCCGTAACATACACAACCTTACCTTTCATAAGGATTACAAAGAGCGGGATTGCCCGAAATATTGATATGCCTAAAAACAATAAAGATATCACTGCCAGAGAATGCACCAGGATCCCAAAAGAAATTCAGATAGAAATCAAAAAAGTTGAATACCCCCTATCAAATAAATCAGAAGAAGATGGCATAAGTAAAGATATTGCCAAGCAAGGAATATGCTTCACCACTCCTACCCAGTATGAACCAGGAAAAATGCTTAGCCTTAACATGAAAATTAACGGCTGGCATCGGCATCGCAAAGGCCTTAAGACTATCCTGAGTAATGAGTTATCAGAAACTGATATATTAACTGTCATTGCCGAAGTGGTCTGGACGAAAGCCTCTGCTGACGGTAATGACTATGATATTGGAGTCAAATTCATCAATGTCTATGAAGACGATATGATTGCTCTCGAAAAATATTTTTCCTCCATGCTAACTGATGACTAGTTGCTGAAACCGCCCATGAAGCAAACTCACAAACTGGAAAAAACACTACTCAACTACTTTTTCCTGATAGCAATAGCCGCCATGATGATCGGCGTAGAATTCTATTTTGAGATGAGTAAACCGGGTTTGAAACAGGAAATCTGCGAAAATCCAACAGTAATCAGTGAAGTTATAAAGCCTGCGTCAGAAGATGAATCAGCTGCCCTCTCCAATTTAAGAAACAAAATTGTAGTTATGTTTGGCGTATTAACTATGGTAATGGCGATCGTAATGATGATGTTTGTTAAAAACATTACACGGCCACTACAAAGAACGTTGGATACAGCTGTACTCATCAATGATGGCGATCTCAGTCAGGTAATAAAAATTGAAACGCATGATGAAGTTGGACAATTAGGCATAGTCATCAATGAGCTAACCAGTAATATTCAGGAAGTCGCATCATTAACCTTAGGCATGACAAACACGATAGAAGCTAGAATAGATGCACTTTCAAAAACCCTGGCAGATGATGCCACAGATAGTACTGAACAAATAAACCTGATCAAACATGAGCTTGATTCATTACGAGCCTTTGTCGACTCATTCAATCTTCTAGAAACGGATATGAAAGAATGATTGAGGAACTTGGGCTAGTTTTAGCGGGCTTATTTATCTCTACCGCCGCAATGACCATTGGCATTGGTGGCGGTATCTTATGGACACCCTTATTAATTCTCGCTTATGGCCTTTCACCGCAGGCTGCTGTGGCAACTTCATTGTTAGTACAAGTCGTTGGAATGGGCAGCGGATCTTTTGCTTTTTTACGAACTAATCTGGTCGATAAAAAACTAGCCCTGATCTTTTTTTTAGCCGCATTGCCTGGTGTAATCATAGGCAGTTTCATCACAGTAAACCTGCCCCAACAGCCGGTTCAAATGGCATTAGGTATTATGGCAATGATACTCGCGTTGCTATTCGTTGCCAGCCAGGATCAAACCGATGAAGAACGAAGCAATTATAAATTTGATCAGAAAAAAGTTAATCGTCTATTACCTATTCCTGGTTTTTTTGGCTTCATCATGGGCTTTTTATCACTTGGCATTGGTGAATGGTTAATTCCTGCGATGCGCAGCCGATTAAAGCTTAGTATGAATCGTTGTGTCGCAACCATCATTCCAATGATGTTTTTATTAGCCGTAGTCGCGGCTGGATTACATTGGTCGTTAATGGAAGAATCTGTGCAAACAAATTACTTATTGTGGGGTGGATTAGGAACACTGGCAGGAGGCCAAATAGGACCACGTGTCGCCAGATATATTGATGACAAAATACTCAAGGAAACTTTTATTTTTCTAATGACGTTAATTGGAATCCATTTAATATTCCAATCAATTTAAGAAAATAGTTTACTGAATACTTATAATTGATTCAGTTCCTGCAATATTCTCAAGGTCTACATCACGCGCAAATTTATCGTAAATCAGCCCCGTGATATCATTATTATCAATAAGGCCAAAGTGCATCATCATATCTGCCATATGCTGCATTTCCTTTTCTTCTGGCACGTACTTATCAAATACAATACGATCTTTAGGTGTCGTTAAGGCATACTCAACCAGGTCCACTGATTGATTCCAGTACATTGAGGCAATATCAGCGGCCTCTTTTGAATTATTTTTCGCCCAAATGCCGGAGCGAACCGCACCATCAACTAAAGCTTTAACCGCTGCCGGATCTTCGTCAATCCACTCCTGTCGAACTAACACTAGGTTGCAAATAAATCCGTCCCATACATCTTCTACATAATGAATCAGTTTTGAATCACCACTTAGTAATGTTGTCGCCGCAAAAGGCTCACCGACATAGTAGGCATCCAGCGAACCTGTCGACAAGGCTGCTGCCATGTCTGGTGGATTCATTTCGACAACATTAATACGACCTTCAAGTCCATTGTTTTCTATTAACTCCAGGATGCTGAGGTTGTGACCAGAATAACGCATCGGCACAGCGACCGTCTTTCCGTCAAGGTCGTGAATATTATTAACATCAAGATCCTTCCTGGCAACCAGGGTGCTTTCATGGCGATTGCCAATATAAACAACTTTTACATCCTCGCCCTGCTGCCTGAGTTCAATAGCAAGCGGTGCAATCATGAAGGCAGCATCGATCTGGCCATTGCGTAGTGATTCAGCCATCTCTGCAAAAGAGGAAAACTTCAGCGCTTTAAAACGAAGGCCATCACCATCTTTACTGACATAATCAAGTATAGGAGAAGCCAGATTTGTGATCACTGGCATATAGCCCATAGTAATCTGCTCGCGGTTCTGTTTTTCAAAATTCAGCTCGTAATG